>JBATUM010000353.1:0-8168 GCA_049671145.1 Promethearchaeia archaeon | reverse complement strand
ATTTATGTTAGGTCATTCACTAGGTTCATTTATCGCCATTTATTTTACAAGGAAGTATGAACACCTTTTAGATGGACTTATTCTTTCGGGTACGGGAACAGAGCCCGGTAAAGAAACTAGTGGATGGCTAAAAAGAATAGCCAAAGTTTTCTCAAAAATAGCACCAAAAATGAAATTTAGTCCCAGAATTGAGACTAAATTTTTAAGCCACGATCTAGAAGTCGTGAAAAATTATGAGACTGATCCTTTCGTAAATGCCAACAAAATCACCGCTAGATTAAGTTATGAAATGTTACAAAACTTCAAAAATCTCAAGAAATTTGTAGGAAATTTTAAAATAAGTTTATTAGTTCAGAGTGGATCAGAAGATAAATTAATTAAAGGAAGCGAAAACCTAAAAACCTTGTTTAAAATGCCAGATAAAACTATTAAAATCTATGAAGGTTTGTATCATGAAGTATATAACGAAATCGAAGAAGACCGAATAAAAGTCTTAAAAGACCTTAGCATTTGGTTAAACAACCGTATTTCTCAATGATTTAGAATCTAAAAATTCCTTAATAATTCACATACATTTTGTTATTCATTGCTGAATTTAGGTAAATTTTATAAACATATAATAATCAAGTATTTATCATAGTAGGGTTCTTGAAGTATTAGATTGATTAGATTTCTCTATATAGTCATTATATTCTTTTACCTTTTTTTTAATTTTTTTAATTAAATATGCGGGAAACTCGTCGAATGATTTATCCTTAAACTTTTTATAACACGAACAACAGAATTTCAATTCAAAAACTTCAAAATTTTTATGAAATTTATGGTTTTTTCCTTCTAAGCTGTCAAGTTTTTTTTCACAATTAATACAATAATCAAAAAAGTTGAATATTTTTAATTTTCCAAGCTCTTTCTCTAATTTTTGAATTAATAATATTTTTTTTCTTGATAACTTTTTAAAATTAAATTTCTCTATATGGTCCTTATATGCTATTAGCTCTCTCCGAATTCTGTTAATTAAATATTCAGGAAATTCGCAGAATGACTTATCCTTAAACTTTTTATAACAAGAAAAACAGAATTTCAGTCCTAAGATTTCATAATTTTGATGAAACTTATGATTATTTCCTGGTAAATTTTCAAGCTTTCTCTCACAATTAATACAATAATCAAAAATGTAAGTATCTTTTATTCTCTCGAGCTCTTTCTCTAACTTTTGAGCTAGTCCCATTTCTTTTAATAAAAATTGTTTAATTGCTAATCGGAGAAGTTCTGATCTACTCGCACATGTGCGAGAACTTATTTCCTCTATTAATTTTATATATGAATCTGGCACATTAGCTGTAATTATTTTCATAATGCAACTTCTTCTTAAAAATAAATTCCTCTTTCATTGAATATATAGATGCAATCTGCCTTTATAAACGTTTTTGCCTCTCCAATCATTTATAAGTTGGCTAAAATTATTTTTTTCATTATTAAATATAATCTGAAAATATTTTACCCAATTAAAGAGTATAAAAAAATTTCTTATTGAAGCCTAATCTTTTATTGATTTTATCCTTACTTCCATAATCGCTTTATAACCTAGAGCTGACCAGGTAGCCTTACCTTCCTCATTATTGACTCTAACTACTAAATCCACAGTTTCCACACCCTTAGTTTTCAAATATTCAATAACACTTTGCTCTAATACTTTTAATATTCCCTGTCTACGATATTCAAGCTCAATATAAGCGTCAGAAATTGCAGCACTTTTCTTAGTTTTTATTTCAAAAGCAATAGTGCCCACTAAGGTATCATTCACCGTAGCAACGTAGATAAAATAGTCGTTCTTACGTAGTCTCTGGTTAATATAATTTATCATCATTTCCTGAGTTCCTCCTACATTCATCGTATGACGTCTTAATTTTAAGTATAGGTTTGCTAGCTTAGGAATATCCTTATCTTCCAAAAAACGAATGTTTACCATTTATGTCCTTTACCTTACATCTTTATTTTACTTAAAATATCATCAAGATAATAGATATTTTCCTGTTCAACTTCTCCCTTTAATGCGTTTGCTAAAGAGTATCGAAACGCCCACAATTCCACTTTTTTATTTAATTTCTTTACTTTCTTAACAACAGGTACAAAATCTCCATCTCCAGATACCAATACCGCCGTATCGTATGCTTTTTCATATGCAAGAGAAATTATATCAATCGCAATTTTAATATCAATCTTCTTTTCAATCGCATTATTGAACGCAATTTTATCAAAACTCGCTTTAATCACATATCCACTTTTATTGCTTAAATCTTTATACCACTTTTTTTTCTCTGGGCTCATGGGATAGATAACACCTTCATATAAAAATATTCCATTTAGTTTTCGTCGCTGCGTTATAGCGTTTTTCAGCTTTTCATAATCTGCCTTGATACTATACTTTCTAAAGCCCTTGAAAATATTACTATTATCTATAAAGACTACGATTTGCTCCATAGCAAAACCTTTTATTAGTTTAAAAGAATAAAGTAATGATTTCTATTATTTAAATAGTAAAAATATAAAATCTTATTATATTGAATTTTTGTGGAAAGTTTCCTTTAGAGAATTAGGATTCTCAAACATAAGTTCAAATATCTCTTTTGCCCTCTTTTTGATTTGATCCTTTTTAAAAGAATTATTTTTCAAATGCTTTTTATATCTCCTCTCTGCAGTCTTTCTCCATTTCTTTTTCCAAGAGGGAAACCCCGTCTTGACGAAATCCTCACGATTTGGAAAGTCTCGGCACACCCAATCAAATAAAATAAAATATCTTTGCGCACCGGACTCTTTTGTAAGGCGAGCAGAAGATACTCCGAGTTTTCTAAGGTGTTGAATAAATTTACCTTCCACTGCATCTTGGAGCTCTCCTTCTATGACTGCAGGCTCGTAATAAACGTCGTTTTCATTAAAATATTCTCTAACAAGATTAAAACAATCACCTCTACATAGAAGTATCCTATCTCCCTTGCCGTGATTAAGTATTTTAAGAGCCTTGATTACTCCCTTTAGTATGTGCTTTTGAGGGCGATCATTGTCCTTATTATCTTTCTTATAGAGACCTACGGGAACGGATTGAAAAATTTTCTTTCCGTTTAACGTGTCTCGAAACCCAATGAAAGCGTTCCCGACGAGATCTCCAGTCCCAGCGTCATCAATCTCTATTGTTCTTCCATTCCACTCACTGGGATTATTAGTGGATTGGCACGATTCATTGTCGTCTTTATCTTTTTGTGTCTTCATTACTGATCTAAATGTTTGGAGTCATAAATAAATTATGAATTCCCCTTTTCTTCCCAAAAGTATTCTTCGATATTCTTTATTCTTATCTTAAAAATCCATAGATTTAAATAGCCACATAAGGATTATTAAGTTGGATTGAAAGTAGATGTAATATCTCGTAAGTATGGTTGGTATTTAGCCAAAATAACTGCCAGTATTGAGAATTTCAAGAATATAGTTGCTACTAGCTTAGAGACTATAAAGAAATATAACTTAAATTCTGGTAGTTATATCAAAATAAGTAGTTTACTTCAGACTCATTCTACGAGAAGATTTTTAGATAAATTTATATTATTACCCTATTTTCGAGAATTTATTAGAAATTACTGTTTATTGCAAGACGTAATTCAATCGCTCACCAATGCAACCTTTCAATACGTTAATAAGGAATATATAAGTGAGATAATTCAATTAATGAGCACCTTTTATCAAGCAAGAAATGACAAGAAAAGCGTAAGATTTAGCGAATTGCTCGAATTTGATGAAAAAGATAATTATCAAATGAAAATCGCAGTGCCAGAATCTTGGCTAAATGAAAACAGCGTAGATTTAGGTGAAACTGTATTATTAAGAAATGATTTACCTTCACCAGTTATTTTGTAAAATGATTATAAACCTTTAACTCTTTTTGGAGACCGTGGAGGTATCCGATAATATGTTAAATCAGGAAAACCAATAGTGAAGGCGGCTACGACAATACCTTTAATATTCGCGATTTTTTTTATTTCTTTGTTTCTTTCTATAGCTATTTGAGTCCAACCACTCCAACAAGTTCCTAGACCGAGCGATTGAGCTGCCAATCTCCCAAAAGTAACTATATTTCCAATATTAAAACCACCCGTCATTATATTTAGGTTATTGGATATAAAAATCACGTGAGGGGCGTCGAAATATATAGGATATTGATAATGTTGGCTACGTCTCCTTATTTGCTCATTAAATTGATCATTTAACATCTGATCTTTAACCATTTCTTCTATAACTGCATTTGACAATTCTTTTAGCTTAGATTTATCCGAAACGATAAAAAATTTCTCAGATCTCATATTAGCACCAGTAGCAGCATATTCCATTGCTTTTATAACTTTTTTTAATAACTCATCAGGTACTTTATCTGGTTTATAACGGCGAATTGAACGAAGACTTGCAAGAAAATTATATAACTTGTCATAAGAGACAATTTTATCAGGCGTTCCTACATTTTCAATCGAAATTGCCTCACCCATTCCTTCGTATAGTATTGCCTCTTCTGGACATTGAGCAATACATTGTCCACATAATACACACCTTTTGATAGTTCCAACAAATTCTATTTGAGCATTCTCTTCATTTTCTTGATATAAATATCTAGGACAAGCGGTTAAGCAAGTTCTACATAGAGTACATTTACTATAATCAATACCAATTATAGGCATAAAATCATCTTATTTTTTACAAAATTTAAGTTATGTAAAATGAGTAATCTGTCAGTAAATATAAATGTTCAAATTATGCTTTAACAAAATCGGAAAAGTATTAATAAGAATAGAATAAAAAAAAAGGGTGTTAAGAATGAATTAATCGTTATTATTTCTTACCTGCTGGCTTCTTTTTAGGAACTGGCTATTTCTTAGGAGCCGGCTTTTTCTTAGGAGCTGACTTTTTCTTAGGAGCTGGCTTTTTTTTAGGAGCCTTTTTCTTTGCCATTTTTCTTCCCTTTTCCCTTGTTCTCTTAATTTTTTTTAAAATTTTTAAAAATATGTTTAAAATATACACATAACTTACATTTAAATATTTAGATTTTGAATGAGTTTTCAAATCTCTATCTTTCCCAAATTTGTCCCAAATAGAAATAAGAACTACAACATTGATGAAAGTGATGTTATTCATTTCGATTTAAATATTATTCCTTTTCCTTTCTCGTATATCACATTGAAAGTCTGATTACCTACAAAAAGATATTTGAAATATCTATCATTTTATTTCCTAACCTATTTTTCCGATTAAGATTATAGTGATGTCAGAAGTAACACCCCCAATTCGATATGAACCTCCAAAAAAATCTCGTGGTCTTATACAATATCGTACTTGGCCAATATTTGTGCTTTCTTTTTTACGTCTGTTTTTTATTTCGATTTTTGAAAGAGCATTTCTAAATTATATATATTTCTACAGAGATCTTAGTGAAAGTATGTTAGGTTACATAAATTCAGCACCATCTATTGCATATATTCTTGTATAATTTATTTTGTCTTTAGTTTTAATTATAACAGAGAAATCATATCTTTAATAGCTCTACTAACTAAATAGAGCTGTATATTTCGAGCACCTCCTATTATTTCCTGTACTTTAGCAACTTCTAATGCTTTATCAATCCGTAGATTATCAGTAAAAGCAATGCCTCCACATAATTGTTGCGTTTCATAAGATATTTTATGAGCTAAGTGCGATGCAAGGTATTTTGTACCTGAACTAAAGGCAGCATTATATTTAATGAATTTCTGTTGATCGCGATGTTTCCGTTCAATTATCTTGTTATACTCAGAGGCTGATTTAAATCCTAATTCTGTAGCTGCCATAAGTTCAGTAAAATTCTGGGTTTGAGGAAGCGAAACTCCTTGAAAATCATATAGAGGTCGACCAAATTGAATTCTCAAGTTTGTATAAATAAGACCGGTAACTGCAGTTAACCATGCAATCCCTAAACTAGACCCAATGATTGAACATCTTTCAGCTACAAGTCCAGAAAATAAATTTTTATAACCTTGACCTTTATCTCCAAGAATATTTTCTCTGGGGATTTTTACCGAATTAAAAAGAGTCTGTCCAATTTCTACCCGTGGAACTGATTGAATACCAAGTCTATTAGTTATTAATCCTTCATGTCCTCTTTCTGCAATTGCTTGATACATTGTTCCTCGTGGATCTGAAACATCTGAGACGCCATATACTATAAAATAATCTGCCACTGGACCATTAGTCGTATATAATTTTTCTCCCGTGAAAAGTAAATGATCTCCATTATCAATAACCTTCGTTTCCATATTAACAGCATCAGAACCATGCTTTCTCTCAGTGATACAAATGCATCCAATCTTTTTGCCGGTTATTATTTCATTTAAAATTTCTGAAATCCGATCTCCCCTGCCAAATTGAAACAAAGGATTGGCAAATATTACTCCAGTGACCACTCTAGCTAAATCTAATTCAGGATCAATGATCGACGTTGCCATTGCTAAAAGCATTTCATACCGCATATTATACCTTTCAAAATCTCCATAGGGATTTAACCTCTGGATATAGTTTTTTTTCCCCAAGATTGGAAAAAGATCATAAACTTCTTCACTTAAATTTATTTTAGGTTCAATTTTATTGAGTAGGAAACGCTCTAATTCCTCCAGAAATTCCCGTTCTTCCTCTGTTATAAGTGGAATAATAAAATTATTAAAAATTTTGTAAATATTTTCTGTTCTTAATTTCTCTTTTATCTGTTCATCTAAAATATCTATACCCGTAATCATTTTCATTAATATATCATCTTTCATTCTATCATAATAAAGAATTTAGTAGAAATAGTGTAATTCATTTTAAAAAAATAACTAATTCGATGGTACAATTTTCTTTACATGCAGCATACATTTCATATTTCAGAAGTTAAACTCTTATTAATGAATAAAGAGAAATTAAAAATATTAAAAAAAAAAATATATAAATGGTTTTTGAATAAAAATGGTTAGACCTAAGGTAGTTTTACCCGAAAATGGTATCCTTGGCAATGAACTCATAAAAAAAATGGAAGTAATTAGTAAAGATGATGTAGAGTGGAAAGATGGAAAGGTTTGGAGTTTAGTTTATCATGCTTCAGATGAACATACTGAATTGCTCAAAAGAAGTTACAATATGTTTTTCTCAAAGAACGCATTAAGCCCACTTGCTTTTCCAAGTCTAAAAAAATTTGAAACTGAAGTAGTTTCGATGGCTATAGACTTATTTGGAGGAGATCGAAAATGCTGTGGAAGTATGACTTCTGGAGGAACTGAGAGTATTGTAATGGCTGTAAAAACATATAGAGATTGGGCAAGGGATAAGTTTCCTGATATTAAAAATCCCGAAATGGTATTACCTAGCTCCGCTCATCCAGCATTTTATAAAGGAGCAGACTATTTCGATGTAAAAGCAGTAATTGTACCAGTGGATAAAAATACTCATAGAGCAGATGTAAAGGCTATGGAAAAAGCAATAAATAAGAATACAATATTAATAGTAGGTTCTGCATGCGATTTCCCCAGAGGTGTTGTGGATTCAATCCCCCAATTAGCAGCCATAGCTCAAGATCGTGGAATAGGAATGCATGTTGATTCATGTCTTGGAGGATTTATGTTACCTTTTGTTAAAAAACTTGGGTATGAAGTCCCTGAATTTGATTTTTCTGTTCCAGGGGTAACATCTATGTCTGCTGATGTCCACAAATATGGATATGGGGCAAAGGGCGCATCAACAATTCTCTATCGAACTGATAAAATTTGGAAATATCAATTTTCCGTGTATACAGAATGGTCAGGCGGCGTGTATATTTCAACCACTATGCGAGGAACTCGTCCTGGGGGAGCTATAGCTGCAGCTTGGGTTGCTATGAAAACTCTGGGAATAAATGGCTATTTGAAATTAGCAAAAATCGTTATGGATGCCACAAAGAAATTGATTGAAGGAATAAATCAAATCCCTGAGCTATACATTATTGGGAAGCCCGTAATGAGCGTTTTCTCTTTTAAATCTAATGACATTAATATTTTTCAACTAGGAGATGTATTAGATGAGAAAGGATGGCATTTAGACAGAATACAGTTTCCCTCAGCACTACACATGATGGTAAATCCTCACCA
>JBATUM010000352.1:0-15442 GCA_049671145.1 Promethearchaeia archaeon | reverse complement strand
CTGTTTCATAGCGTCTAAAGATTAGTTCTCCTTCTTCGTTAAAAATTCTAGTTATGGATTTACCAGCCATTTTAACAACCATTTGATCAGTCTCTATAAACTGATAATCGTCTCCTAACTGTTTTACTAATTCTTTGCCGATTATTGTCTTACCAGTTGCCATAAATCCAATAAGGGCAATAGAATCTTTAGTCATAGTTTATCCAATTATTTAGGATATCTTTTGAATAAATTAAATTAAGTATTATTAATCTTTAGAAAAACCATGCTTTTCTAAAGCTCCCTTCACTAATCCAATATAATTTCCTGAGATATATGCACAAAAATTAAACTCATCAGGATTTAACTCATTATCTTTAACATACTTAGAATCTGAATGAGTAGCCACCATTTCTCCAAAATAACACACATGTGAACCCAATTTAATTCGATTGATCACCTTACATTCAATATTCCATGGAAATTCTTTTATCATAGGGACTTGGACAATAGAGGCTTGCTCTTTTGTCAAATTTAATTCTTTCCATTTATTCACATTTCTTCCTGAACGTGTTCCACAATAATCAATTTCTTTTAATTGGTCTATCGTTGGATAATTAATTACGAATTCACCGTGTTTTTCAATTAATTGATAAGAATGACGTTTGGGTTGTATTGAGATAACAACAATGGGAGGTTCTAAGCACACCTTACCAACATATGCTAGAGTAATTAAATTGGCTTCATCTCCTTTTCCTACAGAAATAACTGCTGCAGGCATAGGAAAAACAGTAATTCCAGGATTTAGAGTCACTTTTTTCATTTTCAAATTTCCTTCTTATTTTTTCTTGATATTAGCTAAATAATTATAAATTAATTTTATCCTTAAACATATTAATAGTTATTAACTTATAGATTAATTTGTAAATGTCAAAAAGAAATTTTGTCACAGCTCGTACTAAAATATTATGTGTTATTGGGCACCCAATTGAGCATAGCATGAGTCCCATCATGCATAATGCCGCTATCCAGGATCTTGGGCTGGATTATTTATATATAGCTTTTGATGTTGCACCTAATAAACTTAAAGAGGCTATAAAAGGATTAAAGACTCTTAATATAAAAGGTATAAATGTTACTCTTCCACATAAAGAAAATGCAATCAAATTTATTGATAAGGTTGATGAACTTGCTCAAAAAATCGGAGCTATAAATACAATAAAAAATGAAGGTGGTTTCTTAATAGGGAGAAATACAGATGTAGAAGGTGCTAACAAGGCTCTAATAGATGCGGGATGTGAAACCGCTGGAAAAAATATTGTTGTTATTGGAGCAGGAGGCGCTACGAAAGCTGTTTTGTATTCTTTAGCATCTGATACTAATAAAATTACAATAATTAATCGTAGCGAAGACCGAGCTAAAATATTAGTAAGTGAAATGAACAGCAAAATAGATATAAATATTGAAAGTAAGAGATATAGTGAAATTATATTGAAAGAGGAAATAAGTAATGCTGATATATTAATAAATGCTACTCCTGTAGGTATGTTTCCAACGATAGACATATCACCTGTTTCAAAAAAGATATTACATAGCGATTTATTTGTTTTTGATTTAATATATAATCCTTTAGAAACCCAATTAATTAAGGATTCAAAGGAAATTGGTTGTCAAACGCTTAGTGGTTTAGATATGCTAGTTAACCAAGGAGCATTAGCATTTGAATGGTGGACAAATAGAAAGCCTAATTTAGAATTAATGAAATTAAAAATAATTAAATATCTTGGGATGAAATAATGTTTTTAGGAAAAAATTTAACTATAATCGGTGGCTCAGGAGGCATGGGTAGGGTTTTTGCTAGATATTTCAAAAAGCATGATTTTAATATAATACTTTATGCTCGTAATGAAGAAAAGCTAAAACAAACAGCAAGTGAATTAAATGTAAATTATAAATTATCACTTAAAGAATGCGTTAAAGATGCTGATATGGTAATGGTTACAGTACCAATTACATCCACAGTAGATATAATAAAAGATGTTGTTCCTCTATTGAAACCCAATTCATTAATTTTTGATATTACATCATTAAAATATGATATAATTAAAGAATATGAAGAAGTTAAAAAAAAGTATCCTGTAAATTGCCTTTCACTCCATCCTATGTTTGGTCCAGGAATAAAAGATATGAAGAATTATGTTATGCTTGTATTAAGAGTAGGTGGTACAGCAAATTACAATGAAATCGTAAGTAATTTATTAGATTTGTTCAAATCTGATGGTTTAATTATTAATGAAACCACACCAGAAATACATGATAAAAGAATAGCAATGACATTAGGAGTACCACATATGTTAAACATTCTTTTTTTAAATCTTTTAAGAAGATTGAATGAACCATTAAGCGAATTAACAAAATATACAGGAACAACATTTTTGCTCCAAAAAGTTTTCGCAGAAAGTATTATTCAAAGAGAAATGGAAATGTTTGGAGATATCCAGATGCAAAATAAAGAATTCTATAAATTATTAGATGATTATGAAGACTTATTAAAAGATTATAAAAAAATCATACAGAGTAAAGATAAACAGGGATTTATCGATATTTTTACTAAAGCATTAAATTATTCAAAAGAGGATAATCACTTTAAAGACTCCTATAAATACTTTTACGAGTTCATGAAAATATTAAAAAAATAAAAAAAGAGATTTTTAAACAATACTACTTCTATTTTTAGAAAAAGTGTGGTTATTATAATTAATTTTATACTTTCCTATGTAGATCAATTTTGAGGAGTTGAAGACGGAAAAGCTAAAATCATTTCAGGTATATAGTCAAGAAGGTCATGTAGATCTTAATTTGTTAGTTGATAAAATCTGGCTTGAAAATGATCGTATTTATTTTAGAGTTATTGAGATCTTATCAAGAACAAAAAATCATTTACGTAGAGAAAAAGAAAATAACGTTTATTCTATCCATGAAAAAAATATTTTTAGTATAAGATGTAAGCTTTATCTATAGAATCACCTGCTTCATTATTTTCTTAAGTCAGAATAGACTTAGGATTTGAGTAATGAATATAATGAGGTGCAGAATTTAGACTAAAATCAATCGAAGAAAGTAATAAAAAAATAATTAATAATTTAAGGGACGTTTTACAATATTTTTCTATTGAATTTAATATAATAATTAATTTCGATATAGATTAAGTTGGGTCAAAATTCTTTTTTTTTAGTATTAGAAGGTATTGATGGATCCGGTACAAGCACTCACAGTCACCTCCTTAAAGGATTTCTAGAAAGCAAAGGTTTCAAGGTTCATTTAACAGTGGAGCCGTCTGAAAGTGATATAGGGAAATTGGTCAGGAAATACTTAAAAGATAAAAATGTACCTCCTACTACAGATGCATTACTATTTGCGGCTGACAGGGATTTTCATTATCAGAATGAGATTAAAGAGAAATTATCTGAAGGTTATATAGTTATTTCTGATAGGTATATTGAATCTTCCATAGTGTATCAATCTTTACAATCGGATGAAATTTCTATTGATTGGGTAAAAATCATTAATAAATTTGCAGGAAAAGCAGACTTAACAATCATTTTAGATATTGACCCTAAAATCTCATTAGCAAGAAAAACTTCAGAGAACTTAGAAAAATTTGAATATATTTCTTTTTTAGATAAGGTCAGAAATCTTTATCTTTCACGAGCTAAAGAAGAAGATTATTTTATTATCAATACCAATGATATAATTGAATTTGTACAGCAAAAAATTCAAGATATTGTACTAGATAAATTAAAAGAAGAAGGATTTATTTTAAACGTATAAGTTACATTAAATTTTGTATTTCTTTTTGAATACTTTCAATTCTCTTTTTTGATTTTAGAAGTATTTTTGTCTTACCATATTTCAAGAACCACCTCCTAAACCTTTCCTCAATTGATACCTCGCGAATTCCAGCCATATGTTTGTCAGCTAAACATATAATTTTTTCTTCTATAGAATTGGGTAAAAAATCTCTTTCAGGAAGGCCAACTGTCTTAGCATCTTCTTTATCTAAACCCCCTAAAATATGAGTTTCGCAAATTCTCGCCAATTCTTCAGGAAAACCACGTTCTCTCAAGATTTTACCGCCTATTAATGCATGTTTGAATCCATGGGTTTTTGATCGGCCAATATCGTGTAATAATGCACCTATTTCAATTAGATTTAGATCAACTTTTATTTTCGTTATCCTTTCAGCAATTACTAATGCTTTTTCGGCAACTTTAAGAGAATGACGCCGCACATGGTATGGGACGTTCATTTTCTTTAATAAATCAAACGCAAATTCCCTAGATGGTAATGTCTGATTATCAACCATTATTTTTTATAAATTAAAAATAAGCTTTAAGGTTTAGTCAATTGCTGTACTAATTAATTTATTATCAAATATATATAAAAAAGGGATTATTCTTCTTTATTTTAATAAACTTCCTCATAGGGGCCACTTATTAAGCCTCCAAGAAGACCACCTAAGAGAGCTCCAATAATAGCAGTAAGAATTCCTCCTATGGTTGAAATTAATTGAGGACCTTGAAATAATGCCATTAGATCCTCTCCACCTATTACACTAAGTAACATCCAAATTAATAGATTAACCACAATTACTAAAGCACTAGCAATCAAACCTCTTCTTAATCCTTTTGAAATAGATCCACTTAAATACCCTATAAAAATGCTCGCTAAAAGTTGTGGAGCAAAGAAACCAATAAGAGTGGGTGTTCCTGTAAAGAAAGAAATAATATCAAATTTAAAATTTGCTCCAATCAACAGTGTAACTAATTTTAAAAAATCAGAACCTGCTGTAGCTTGAATGACTAGAAAGATATCTTGCATATTGAAGAAAAATACTGTAAAAAAGCTGAAAATTATCCCAATAATGATTCCAATTACCAATCGGTACGATACCATAGTCTAAACCATAATAAATATAATTTGTTATGTATTTAAAATAATCAAAATTTAATATTAATAAAAATTAATATCACGTTTTAACTCTTTAGTTCTAAAGCAAGTAGTTGACTTCTTTTAATAAAATATTAAAATTATGGTATTTTATATAAAATATTTAAGATTATTAAATTAACTTAATAATATATTAACTTCTAGGGTTATACCTTGGCTAAAAAGAAGAAAAAAACCGAAGATCCTAAAAAAACCGAAGATAAAGAAAAAAAAGAAGATTTTGATTTCGAAGAGGATTTTGTAGAAGATTTTGAGGAAGATCTCGATTTAGTAGAAGAACTTAAGCTGTTAGATACAGATAGTATTGAGGAGGAAGTTGAACCAGCAAAAGCAATCATTGATAAAGATGAAGAACAGAAGCAATTATACTTAAGTTGTGGGATACATATTGGGACTAAACTATTATCAGGGGATGCAAGGAGGTTTATTTACAGACAGACTAATTATGGACTTTATGTTATTGATTTAACCAAAACAGATGCACGATTAAAAATTGCAGCTAAATTCCTAAGTAAATACATTGAAGAAGGAAGCGATCGAGTCATTGTATCGTCTGTTAGGAGATATGGTAAAGAACCAGTTCGAAAATTTTGTGAAGCTTTAGGATGCAAGGCAATTGTTGATAGATTTATACCTGGTTCTCTCACTAATCCTCAAATTGATGATTATATCAAAGATGGTTCTGTCGTAGTGATTGTTGATCCCCATGCAGATAAAGTAATCCTTCGAGAAGCAAAATTAGCACGTATTCCTGTTGTATCGTTATTTGATACCGATGATGTACTCAATGGTATTGATCTCGCAGTTCCAGCAAATAACCGTGGTAAGAAAGCACTAGGGTTAGCATTTTGGCTATTAGCAAGACAAATTTTACTGGAATTAGGTAAAATTTCAGGCCAGGATGAATTTCCTTATACCCTTGAAGACTTCACTTCTAAAATTGTACCAGTTTATCGTCAAGAAAAATCTTAACCTCTTATAACCATTTATTAATTATTAACTGTTTGTAGTTCTTAATTTTAAATTATTTTGCTTAGAGCTTTATTCCTTTTTAGATTATGTAGCACAAATTTTTAACTATTCTTCAATTTTCTTTACATAAGAATAATTACATAAATAAATCAAAATATAATGAAGAAAATAATTGCATTTGCAGGAAAAGGAGGAGTAGGGAAAACAACAAACCTAGCCCTTTTCTTGAAATATCTTCTTGAAACTAAAGAAGATTTGAAGGATATTTTAGTAATCGATTCTGATCCTGATGCAAATGTTGCAGATGTGATAGGGAAAGAAATTAGTTTTGGGGAAACCATTGGGGGCAAGATGAAAGTGTTAAAAGAAAAGATTCAGAAGCGCCAACTTCCGTTAGATGTCCCTAAGAATCAGATTATCGAGGGAGATGTCTATCGGTGTTTGATTGAAATGGATAGATTTGATCTCTTAGAAATGGGACGGCAGGAGGGTGAAGGTTGCTATTGTTATATTAATTCTGTTCTTAAGAATTGTATAGACACATTATCTAAGAATTATGATATAACATTACTTGATTCACCCGCAGGGTTGGAGCATTTCGCCAGAAAAACGGGCCGAGATGTAACTGATTTAGTAATAGTAACAGATCCCAGTAAAATGGGTATTCATACCATGAAACGCATCCTTGAGATTTCAGATGAAGTGGAATTGAAATTTGAGAATATTTGGATTTTAGGTAACAGATTCCCCAAAAATTTAAGAGAAATTTTAAAAAAGGAAGTAGAAAGTTTGAACAAAGATAATGTAAAATTACTAGGATTTATTTCAAATAACGATGAAATTGGTGAAGTAAATCTTACGGGAGGTAATTTACTCAAATTATCCGAAAATAATCAATCCTATCAAGAAGCAAAACAGATTTTCGCAAAAATAGTATAGTGTAATCTTTCTTTTATCTTTTTTAGAATAAATTTTTAAAGAAACTTCTTTGCTTTATCAGTTAAAGATTAATATCGGTAACCAAACATAAATCTATTTCTTATTTAACAAATTATATAAAATAAAAAACTACATGTAGAGTGGTATTTAAAATGCCTAGATACACTGGAAGTGAGATAATCACAAAATATTTAATAAAAGAAGGTATAAAATATGTTCTAGGAATCCCTGGACATGGAAATCTGCCTTTAGTTGATAGTTTCTTCAAAGAGAAAGATAATCTTACCTTAATTCAACCAAAACAGGAAATGTCAGCTGTTCATATGGCTGTAGGATACTATAGAATAACTCAAAAACCCCTTGTTGTTTTTACATCAATTGGGCCAGGAGCAATTAATACTGCTATTGGAGTTGCTGATGCTTACGTAGATAGCATGCCTGTTTTAGTTATTACAGGTGATACTCACACCCATATGCGTGGAAAAGGAGTTCTTCAAGAAATTGAGCGCAAAAGAGATTCAGATATGCCTCGAATACTTGAACCAATAGTAAAACGTAGTTATCAAGTTGATATTGTTGGCCAAATCCCTTCAATAATCCAAAGAGCGTTTAATCAAATGATGGCGGGCAGAAGGGGACCTGTGCATATTGATCTTCCAATGGATGCGCAAGCGTCTGCTATTGACACAAAAATACCAGAACCACTAAAAAGAAGGCCAACGGGAAAGATTTTAGGTGATCCAACTTTAATTAAAAAAGCAATACGATTGTTAAAAGAAGCTAGAAGGCCTGTCTTACTTTTAGGTGGAGGCGCTATTACTTCTAATGCAACTCAAGAAATTAAAATATTAGCAGAAAAAATTGGAGCCGCTGTCGTTGTCACAATGATGGGAAAAGATGCTTTTCCAAATGATCATCCTCTCTTTTGTTGGAGTGCGGGAAGTAAAGGTACATCTGTAGGGTTAAAAATGACTTCTGAAGCTGATGTAATTCTTGCTGTTGGGTGTAGGTTTGCAGATGAGACTGCCAGTTCGTATAGGGAAGGTGTAAGTTTTTCAATTCCGCCTGCAAAATTAATACAAATTGATTTAGATCCTCATGAAATTGGAAAAAACTACCCCATAACAGTTGGAATTTATGGAGATGCTAAGGCTTGCTTAAACCAGATTATTGAAGACTTAAATCACGAGGACTTTTCAAGAAATTATGAAAAATCCGATTATTATAAAGAAATGCAAGAAGAAAAGAATAAGTGGTTTGAGTTTCTTGATGAACATCGAGATGACTCCAAAGTTCCAGTCATGATTTCCACAGTAATTAGGGAAATAAGGAAGTTCTTTGAAAGAGATGCTGTAATAGTTACGAGTTCTGGAAATGTCCAAGCTCAAATACTTCAAGAGTTAGAATTTTATGAACCAAGAACATGCTTAACAGCGGGAGGATTTTCAACAATGGGATATTCTCTCCCCGCTGCAATTGGCGCTAAATTAGGTTCTATAGACATTGGAAAACCAGATCGTCAGGTTGTAGCGCTTGTTGGTGATGGAGATTTTATGATGACAATCTCGGAGCTTTCTGTTGCTGTACAACTAGGTTTAACCAATATATTCTTTATTGTATTAAATAATCATGGCTGGTTAGCTATAAAAGATTTACAACAAGCTGCATATGGAGAAGATCGCGGGTATGGGACTGCATTTGAAGATAAAAATGGTAATAGCTACAGTCCCGACTTCGCAAAAATTGGTGAAGCATTTGGTTGTTACACAGAAAAAATATCTAAAAAGGATGAAATTATTCCTACTTTAGAGCAAGCTACTAAGTCTAACAAGCCAGTTGTTATAGAAATTGAGGTACAGAGAGAATTTCCATTTACTGGTAGTCCCGCCGTTGGCTGGTGGGATGTCCCAATACCAGAATACCTAAAAGATCGAAGAAAAAAGTATGAGGATGAAATTAAAGAGGAAAAACTTTAATCTGATTACTCTTTTTTATTTCTTACTTTTCAATATTTTTACTTATTGGTCATGACTGATTTTTCTAAATTGTTTGAAGAGAAGGGGATAGATTATGTTCAATTTCAATTTACCTCGATTCTTGGTGAATTTAAGGAAGTTGAATTTCCTGCAAAAATTTGGGAGGACATGGGAGAAGGTGCGGGTATCGATGGTTCAAGCTTGGGATTTCTAAAGACAGAGCAGAGTGATATGAAAATAGTACCAGATTTAAACACTTTTGCAATTATTCCTTGGAATAATAGAATAGGGAGGTTTATTTGTGATATTACAGATAATAATGGAAATGTTTATTCGGCATGTCCACGTGGTATATTAAAATCTCAATTAAACAAGGCAAAATCTTTAGGATATGAGTTTTTAACACGACCAGAATTAGAATGGTATTTTTTAACAAATGACTTAAAACCCGCTGATAATGGATCCTATATGGATATACCACCCTCTGATAAACTGCATGAATTAAGGCGTCAAATTTCTGACAGTATGATGGAAATGGGAATTGGACTTAAAACAATACATCATGAGGTTGGTACTGGACAACATGAAATCGAGTTATTACCGTATAATGCTCTCTATCAAGCTGATAATGTTCAATCTGCAAAAATGATTGTGAAAACTGAGACTTTTTATGATGATTTAATTGCAACTTTTATGCCTAAGCCAATTTCATCAGAAGCAGGGAGTGGATTACATATTCATCAATATCTTACTAAAGATGGCAGAAATATTTTTACTGATGAAGAAAAAGGTATTAGCAATTTTCTTAGATATTATATTGGAGGAATACAAAAGCGCCTTGATTCAATTTCAGCTATTTTAAATCCTACTACAAATTCATATAAAAGACTTATACCTAACAATGAGGCTCCAGTTTATGATACATGGGGTATAGGCAATAGAACCGCTTTAATCAGAGTTCCTGGATATCAAAAATCAGCAAGAGTAGAATATCGTGCAGGAGATGCTGCGATGAATATATATCTTGGAACTGCTCTTTTACTTGCAGCAGGTCTAGATGGGATTAAAAAGAAAATTGAACCAAAAGAACCTATAAACACAAACATAGATCAATTAACTACAGAAGAAAGAATAAAATTAGGAGTGATAGAATTACCACGTAGTTTAGATCAATCTTTAACAGCTTTTAAAAAAAGTAATTTCATTGAAAAAGTTTTAGGAAAAGAATTAAAAAAGGTATTTCTAAATTTAAAACAAATTGAACTTGAAGAATTTAGAAAGGCAAAAAAGAGCGGAAGTGAGATAAGTTGGGAGTTGAAAAAGTATTTATTGTGTTAATAGGTATAATATTTCTTCTCTAATTTTTCCTTTAAAGCTTCTGGAAAATTAAACTTTTGAGAATAAAAATTAAAAATTAAATTATCAATTTCTTTTTGTTGGCTTTTAAATTTATAATTCAAATTTTTCATTTTATTTTTAATAATTATATCTACAAGTCTTTCGACTTGTTCTTTTGTATTTTTATCAGGAGGAATTATCGGTAACGAGTGAACCCCCGTAATTTGAATACTACTGGTGTTATTGATAATACCTTTTGCGAGATAATTATATAAAGAACTATTCAATACACCTAATATGTAATGAATTGAAATTGCATTATTTTTTAGTATGAAACCTATTGCTTTATTAGAATCCCAATAGCATCCTTTTGGCATATATCTTGCTGCCAATCTTGAGCTAACTCCACTTATTACAATCCCCTCCTGTTCAAAAGGCACATTTTTGGGAATATCATAAATCGGGATTGAGTCTTCATCCCATATAAGACCTTCCATTATAGGCCTATAATATTGATCTGCTCCTCCTCTTTTTAAGTAGGGTTTCCAGTTTTCGGAGTTCAACTCTTTTTTTGAGATTATTTTAAATTTATTGTCTGTGTCTAAAATTTTATCATTCCTTTTTTCAAAAATATTTGCTAACGATGTCCCATCGACTGCTGCGATATATTTTCTATTATCATGAGTATGCATTCCAATATATCCTTTAATGTAATCTTCTAATTTAGGAGATTTTTCGAATAGATCAATAATTTCAGATTCTACATCTATGAAGAAGATATTAAATGGTAGACTATGATATTTTTTTTGGATTATATTAAAAACATGTTTTGCTTTACCATACTGTTCTTCATTTTCAAGGCGAGGTACAACCCTTATTAGATGTTTATCTCTAACTCCTTTATTTTTTTCCCCAATAAATTTTGTTAATACTATTATGGCTGGACTTGTACTGACTCTTTGTTTTGAAAATAAATCTTTAGGAGGGAGTAAAATTTCATCAATCAAGCAGTCTTCTAAGATAAATTTTCTAAGCTTTCTATGGGTACTTAAGGTTAAAAATGAATCGCTAGTTATAAAGCATAATTTGCCACCTTCTTTTAATCTCCAAATGCTATTTACGATAAACATAGAATATGTCTCATGAGCATTAATATCTCCGTAGAGCTCTTTCAATTTCGATTTATTCTTCCGCACATAAGAACTAGCTTTATTTAAATATGGAGGGTTTCCAATTATAAAATCAAACTCATTAAACGAATCAGAATTTATTGTCAAAAGTGTATCTCTTACTTCAAAATGTATTCCTAATCGTTCAATATCCTTTTTATAATTTGGGTTAATATCATAAGCATAGATTTGATTTTGATCTACTCCTAACGTCAATAAAGCTCTAATAAAGACTCCAGGACCTACACATGGATCTAATACCTTTTGAGACGATTTTATTATCCCTAGCTTCGATATTATGTAATTAGCTGTTTTTAGAGGAGTTACAACCGAGCCTAATTCTTTTTTATTAAATTCCTTATACTTCAACACTTTTAAATCTAAAATAAATTAATTAAATTTATTGCTTCTGAATTCAAAAGAAGCTTAAGATATATTAAAACTTGTGTCATAATCATTTAATATTGTGATAATTGCTTCACAAAGATCCTTTAATATCGAAGGATCTATTTTATCTATAGTATCATTAGTAGAATGAATGAATTTATAAGATTCCATATCTCCAATTCCAATCCCTTGAAATCCTCTTTTTTTCAAAAAATAGCCATCAGAACGTGAACCTATATAAAATCGTTTAGAAATTATTTTAATACTGATCTTTTTTGAATTATTTAAAAATTTTTGAAGGAGTACTTGAACATTCTTTTTAATGGATTTTCCAGGGAAAAAGTAAACATTTTTGCCTATAGCGTCGAAATTAAAGATGATTGCCTTATCTCGATCGAGTTCCTTAACGTTTTGATAAAAATATCGAATTCCCATTGTTCCAGACTCTTCAGCTCCACTAAAAACAAAGTATAAGTTGAAATTATTTAATCTAAATTCAGTATTTAAGTAATAATTTAACAATTCCATAACACATACAATACCAGACGCATTATCTATTGCTCCGTTAGATTCATTCCCTGTTGTATTTAAAATAATTAATAATGATGCTAAAACATTAATTGCTAAAGGTATAGCCCCTATAATAAAAAACAATAACGAGAATTGAATTAAAACATAATTTTTGAGAATTGTAATAATTAATATTGATATAGATGAAAAAACCCATGATCTAGCTGCTCTTATACGATTTAAGATAGTTAATTTTTGACTCTTTGAATCTAAATGACAGAAAAAAAGAAAATTTCTTTCAGAACTTTCACATTTACCATCATTAGAATTTTTATTTGATGGTTTTGAAGATAAAGTAATGAATAAATTGTGAGACTTTAATTTTTTCCCTATTATAATGTTCTGAGGCCTTTTTGCTAAAATAAAGTGTATAGCTAAGAAAATTAAGCTAATTAAATATAAAATTGGAAATATAATGGTGGCTATATTTAAATAAAATAATAAAAGTAGGAAAAAACCTATTGAGATAACAATTTTGGGATAGTATCTGGCAAAATAGTTACTAAATGTAAACATTTGAATATTAGGCGTTAAATTTAAACTTTTTACTCTTTCTAAAGCCAGGTTGAATGCCTTTTTCTCACCATCAGTACCAGATAACCTTGGAAATGAAAATAATTCTAAATTTTCCTTTATACGTTTTTCATCAATCATTTTTATTAAAAAATTTTGTCTATTCTATGTACGCTCCATATTTAGCAGAGCTTACAATCTTTCTATACGTATTTAAATAACCCTTTTTAATTTTTGGTTCTGGATGTTTCCAATTTTGTAATCTATCCTCTATTTCCTTATCGGAGATTAATAAATTTAATTTTCGATTTTTAATATCAATTTCAATAAGATCTCCTTCCTTAACTAGAACAATTGGACCACCTTCATAAGCCTCAGGGCATACATGACCGATACAAGGGCCTCTAGTTGCTCCTGAAAAGCGACCATCTGTTATCATTGCAACTGAATCTCCAAATCCCATGCCAACTAATAATGCTGCTGGTATCGATAATTCTCTCATCCCGGGTGAACCTTTTGGCCCTTCATTCCTTATAACTAAAACATCCCCCCTTTCTACTTTATTTGTTAACAATGCTTCTCTAACCTCTTCTTCTTTATTAAAAACCTTAGCTTTACCTTTATGATAATACATTTTAGGATCTACAGCACTTTGCTTTACTATAGCCCCCTCTGGTGCTAAATTTCCTTTTAAAACTGCTATTCCTCCTTCATATTCAATAGGATCATTTAAATCCCGGATAATGTGAAGGTCAACATACTCAACATTTTGAAGATATTCTTTTAAAGACTCTCCTAAAACGTTTTTAGCTGTTAAATCCAAATATTTTGACAATTTCTTCATCAAAACCCTTATCCCTCCTGCTTCATGGAATTCTGAAAGATTATATTCTGAAGCAGGTTTAAATTTTGCCAGCAATGGAATCGATTTACTTAAACCATCAAAATCAAAATGGTTTAATGTTCCACCTATTTCATGAGATAAAGCACACATATGTAAAACCATATTCGTAGAGCCACCAAATGAGAGAGCAACTTTGCAAGCATTTTCAATCGATGTATGATTAATCAGGTCTAACGCTGTAATTCTTTTATCAACCAATTGCATAATAACTCTACCTGTTTCTTTACTTAATTCTTCCCGTTTTTTTCCAACTGCACTTAAAGTTGCACAACCTGGTAGTGAAAGTCCCATAGCCTCGATTATACACGCCATGGTATTTGCTGTCCCCATCATATTACATGCGCCTGGGGAAAAACAAGTTTGAGATTCTATAAGGAAAAATTGCTCTTCAGTAATATCACCTGCTATAAATCTTCCAATGGCTTCCTTTATATCACAAGTGACAAACGTTTTACCTTTTAGTGGTCCATCTTCGAAATGTTTTGGCTTCATTATTCCTCCTGTTAAAAAGATGGTGGGTATATTGCATCGAGCTACCGCTAAAAGCATTCCTGGGATAATTTTATCACAAGAACATAACATTACCATTCCATCAAAATTATATGCTTTTACTGTACATTCAACCGAAGCAGCAATTATATCTCTTGTAGGCAAAACATATTTAGAAAAATTTCCTGAATTAGCAATCCCATCGCAAGTAGCAATGGTGTTGAATTCCATGGGGGTTCCACCTTTTTCTTTAATTCCGTCTTTAACTAATTCAGCAAGTTTTCGTAAATGGGTATGTCCTGGATTAATCTCATTCCAAGAGTTTACAACTGCAATTTTAGGTTTTAATAAATCTTCGTAAGTATAGCCACACCCTAAATATAAAGCTCGTTCATAGGACTTATTTGGACTCAAATCGTTATCTATTTTCATTAAAAAAACTCATTTCAACGGTTATAATTTTACTATTTTAATATTTCTTAAAAAGTTCATTTAAAAAAATTAGTTTTTGAATTTAGCAAAATCTAAAACTAATGAAATTTTTAGAATCTAAGTGATAAACAAGAAATTCCTCCATCTATTTTTCTAAATTCTGAAAGATCCAACTCTAAAAATTTATATCTTAATGATTTTAAAGAGGCGCTTAAAATTTTACAACCCTTAGGAATTAGAACATATTCATTGACTCTTATACTATTTGCTCCATATTGTTCATTTTCATTAGTATAAATTATATTAAATCTTTTAAAATGGGGTAACTTTCTAAATATATCAACAGCTATTATAGTATTATCTCCAATGTAAGATATCCCTGTTTTCAGATGGAGTAAATTAGTTAATGGAATTTTGGAGCATAAGTAATTATTTTTTTTAAGAATTTTAATTAATTGATTTGCTCCTTCCAAATTAGTCCTTTTTGATATTCCTATATAATAATGATTCTCAACCTTCATAACATCTCCACCATCAACGGTTCCAGGATGATTAATTCTCTCAATATTATCATAGAAATCACTTAACACATTTTCTATTTCAATTTCTTCTCCCCTTCTACTTGATGCACCCATGTTCAAAATTATCGCAAATTCTTTATCTATAATAGCAGTGTCTTCTACAAATGTGGAATCTGGATACCTTTCATCTGCTTTCAATTGAATAACTTGAATTCCACACTTTTTTAAAGCTTGAACATAAAT
>JBATUM010000351.1:0-3890 GCA_049671145.1 Promethearchaeia archaeon | reverse complement strand
GAACAAGTGTTTATTTATAGTTTTCTTATTATTTTAGTTTCAGTTGTTTTAAGGGCAATTATTGAATACAACTTTCTATTATTTTCTGATGTACCATTAGCATTTGGTTTCATAAGAGCTGATTTCTGGTCCTATCATTCTCCTGGATTTGGCTATTATGGAATATTTCTCATTTCATATCTCTTATTAAACGCAAGTTTAGCTTCGATAGGTTATAGTAAAAGTAATTTCCTAGGTTATGCCATAGCTCTTTATGTAATTATTACCTATTATATAGTGTCTAGGTTTCTCTTTTCAGGTTTCATCTAAAATCCCTTAACTCTAGGAGCTCATTATTATTTTGTAATTTTTACTTTATTTTTAATTTATACAAAAAAATTATATATATTTTCTACAAAATCTTAACTAAAAATTTAAATTTAAACTAAAAGTTAAAATTAAAAAGAATCTTAAAACAAAGGTTTTAAATATGTCAAAAGAAAAAGAAATGTTGGATGAATTAAAACAAATTAGAGAATTATTAACACCAGGTCCTGCACCACCGCCTCCCAAAAACTTGTTAGAAGAATTTAAACATTTTTTAAAATCATATAAAGTTATAGGGCTTGCTGTTGCGTTCATTATGGGGATATATCTAGGGGCTTTAATAGGTGCGCTTGTTACTGACTTAGTTATGCCTATAGTAGAATTTTTTCTGCCTCCTGGTGTAGCATTTGAGAGTTGGACCGTTGGACCTTTCCGAATAGGACATTTTCTTGGACAATTAATAATATTTATTATTGTGGCATTAGTAATATTCCTATTAGTGAAGCTGACAAAAAGAATGGGGCTTGAATAAAGCAATTTTTACAAATAACTTTTTTTTTTATTTTCCATTAATAATCGTATTTCTTGTGAAAAGATTTATTAATTAACTTATGATAGTATTACTTTAGTTAAATGAATCCAATTGAATTTAATGCATAATATAATTTCTTTAATAACTCAAAAAATTAGACCCTCCATTGCTGTTTGGGAAATTACACTAAGATGTAATAGCATTTGCATTCATTGTGGTTCAAGAGCGGGAATATCTCGTCCTGATGAGTTAAATACTGAGGAAGCTTTAGAATTAATTAAACAGATACGTACTTGTGGGTATAAAGGGATTGCATTAATGGGTGGAGAACCATTAATTCGGGATGATTGGTATGAGCTTGCTAAAGAAGTTAAAAATAATAATTTGGAATTATCTATTGTTACTAATGGACTAAATTTAAGGAAGCACATTGAAAAATTAAAAACGTTAGATGTAGATTGTGTAAGTCTAAGTTTAGATGGTGGAACACACAAAACTCATGATTACATCAGAGGAATAGAAGGATCCTTTCAAAAGACTCTCGATGGAATTAATCTCTTGAAAAAGAATAGATTACCAATAAGCGTTATAACAACTGTAAGTAAAGTAAATTTCAAGGAATTAAATATCATAAAAAAAATTCTTTTAGACCAAAATATTGCTTGGCAAATTCAAATAGCCATTCCAATTGGGCGGTTTTCAAGAGATTTAGTTATTTCAGAAGAACAATTTTATACATTAGCTTTATTCATTGCTATTAATGTTAATAAATATTCTTATAAAAGGCTTCCTCTCATTGGAGCTCATTGTATGGGACATTTTTCAAGATTTGTACCAAATTTAGGTTTAGCTCCTTGGATTGGGTGTCAAGCAGGAATATCTGTGTTAGGTATTCAAAGTAATGGAAATATAAAAGGATGCTTAACATTACCAGATGAATTTATTGAAGGAAATATTAGGGAGAAAAGCCTAAAAGAAATCTTAAGAGGTTTAAGATTAAAGAAGAAAAAACTAATCACCAATTGCATCAAATGTGATCTTGTTAATGATTGTAAAGGAGGTTGTTTAGGGACAATGTATGCCTTGCAACATAATAATTCACCATATTGTTTAAGAGCAATTGAAAATAAGTTTTTTACCAATAAGAATTTGCCAATAAGAGGAAAATTGGATTCAACAATATCAAAACTAAAAAATATGTACAAAATATTATACCAAATTTAATTATTAGAGGTATAGTCCTAAAAATGTTTAAAGAAATTTTCCAGATATATAAAATAGGAAAACAATTAGGATTAAATAAAAAGGAAATAAATAAAATACTCATATTTGATAACACAAGACATCCAACATTATACTTAGTTTTACTTATTTTAGCAATTGTCGCTTCTGGAATAATCGTGATTGTTTTGGGAATAGCAATTGCCAGAAATACTTATCCCGAAGGCGCTCGTTATTCTACTGTAAAGCGAAAAGATTTTAAAAGAAAAAGATAAGCAATTTTTAAAGGGAACATACAATTCTTACATTTAAAAGATACTCTTTAGTAGTGGTTTTTAGATAACTCACATGCTAATAGAGCATTATATTCGCAAGAAGAAGATTTTAATGAGATAAATGAAGTTAAATATAGGCTGTGGAAAAAAGTTTGAGCTAGGTTACTGTAATATTGATTTATATGAAACCTTAATAGCAGATAAAACGATGTCTGCTTTAAATCTTGAATTTGAGGATAATGAAAGTGATGAGATAAAGGCAATCCACGTTATTGAACATCTTACTTTTTTTGAAGCTATTTATGCTCTTAGTGAATTTTTTCGAGTTTTAAAACCCAATGGAAAAGTAATCATAGAAATCCCTGATATTAGTAAAGCATGTCAATTTTATTCAAATTCTGACGATGAATTCAAGAAAATAATATTGGATTGGATTTTTGGAGCACCTCATAAAGGATTACAACATAAATTTTGCTTTCCTTCTTTCTTATTGATTGAAGTGTTAGAAAATATAGGATTCATAAATATCAATCCAAGGAATTATATAAACTTTGAATCGATTCCAACAATAAGGTTTGAATGTTTTAAGCCTAGAATCTGGGATGATTATGAAGTTTTCCAAATTTTAACACATATTCGTAAAAAATTGTTAACAGAAAATCATATTGATTTTTCCGATTCCTTTTTGGTTAAAGAACATGAAAATTTATTAGCATTATTTTTAATTAAAATGCTTGAATTTAAAAAAAGAGGGAAAATTGAGATATTTTTTGGGATAATCATTGAAGCCTTAATAAGATGGCCACAATTTGCTAAAATATTACTACAAGTTATTAACAATAAAAATTATCTATCTCAAGCGCAGATAAAGCAAATTCGAGAAATTACAGATTTATTGATTGAGCTAAATTATCCAAGTATTTTATGTCATTCAGTAAAAAAAGCACCAATGAGCCCTGGAACTCAAAAGTTGGTATTTAGATCAATTGAATCCTTCGCAAGAGATCTTATTAGAAAATTAATGTATAATATCGATGAAAAAGAGAATATAATTAAGAAATTAAAAAAATTATTTGATGAGATAGAATACCCTGAGTTAAACTTTTTTAGTTCTAAAATTATTGAACAAAAATCTCTAGATTATTTTTATATAGGAATTAAAGCTTTTTATAAAGAAAATTATAAAATGGCTTATAATAAATTTCTTAGGGCTGTAAAGCTTTATAGAGATGATTTGTTATATTTTTGGAACTTATCAAGGGTCTTAGCTAAGCTGAATATGAAAGAACAGGCTATAAAGTTTTATAAAAAAACATTAATATGTTTAAGAATCACCAGCATTCAATTAAAGAAAGATTTTAAAAGCGAAATTAAAAAGGAGTTAATTTGGGTAAAAAATAAGAAAGGTCCATTACCGAAATTTGAGCCAATAATCTCTATTGAAAATTATTTCCAATTTAAACATTGAGTTTGAAAATTTAGTAAAGTTTCATAAATTCACTCATTTTTGAAATTAATAAAACATATATAAAAGATTGAAATAAATAAACATATAC
>JBATUM010000350.1:0-3492 GCA_049671145.1 Promethearchaeia archaeon | reverse complement strand
GTTTATTATCACTCATACTTCAACTAATGTATAAAGCAGATTTAATTATAATTGTTTATTACATTATTTAATCGTTTAAAATAATATAAATTGACAAGAATATTTAGAGTTAAAAATATTTAATTTGCTGATGTTTATGGATTTTTCGTTAACAGAAAAACAGAAAATGATTAGAGAGAGAACACGAGAATTTTGTGAGGAATATATTATCCCAGTAGCCGAAGAATCAGACAAAAAACAGGAATTAGATCCTACAGTTTTGGAAAAAATGAAAGAGATGAACTATTTTGGCTCATGTATACCTGAAGAGTATGGGGGTGCAGGTCTACATAATGATACTATAGCTTTTGCCATAATTACAGAAGAGATCGGTAGAGTAGATGCTTCCTGGTCTATTACAACCGGAGTTCATAGTAGTGTTTGCACATATCCTATTTACAAGTTTGGTACTGAGGAACAAAAGCAACAATTTCTAATTGATCTTGCAAAAGGAAATAAAATTGGTGCATTCTGCTTAACGGAAGCAAATGCTGGTTCTGATGCAGGAGGCATTCAATTGACGGCAGAAAAAGATGGTGACGAATATATATTAAACGGATCTAAGATTTTCGCTACTAATGGAGGAATTGCAAAAACGCTTTTAGTAGTCGGGAAGACTGGTGAAAAAGATAAAAGAAAAGAACTAACAATTTTTATCGTAGATACAGATACTCCAGGTTATTCTGTTGGAGTAAAAGAAGATAAGTTGGGTGTTAGAGCATCAGATACTTCAGAATTAGTTTTCGATAATGTTAGAGTCCCAGAAGAAAATATTTTGGGTCAACTAGGTGGAGGATTTAGATTAGGACTCCAGATTCTTGATTATGGTAGAATAACCATTGCTGCCCAATGTCTTGGGTTAGCCCAAGGTTGCCTAGAAGCTGCAATCAAATACGCAAATGAAAGAGAGCAATTTGGTATGAAAATTGCCCGTTTTCAAGGAATTCAGTGGAAGATTGCTGATATTACAACAGCTGTAGAATCATCTCGATTACTTACTTATAAAGCAGCGTGGATGTGTGATCAAGGCATGGATTACGGATTGATAGCCTCAATGGCAAAATTAGTCGCATCTGAAGCAGGAATGATGGCCGCGCATCAGGCAGTTCAGATTCATGGTGGGTATGGCTTGATGAAAGCGTATCCGGTCGAAAGATTTTTCCGTGATGCAAAAATGGGAGAAATTTATGAAGGTACAAGCGAAATTCAGAGAATGGTAATTGCAAATCATATGTTAAGAAAGAGATTTTGAATCTTAAAATTATTTTTTCTATATATTTTCTTATTATAAATAAACGGTTTAAAAGTGTTTAAATATTTTCTAGTAGTAAAAAATTCTTTTTATGTGACTACTATTGAAAATTTTCGTTTGTATAAAGCAAGTTCCTGGAGTTTCTGAAGTAAAAATTGATCCCAAAACTAATACATTGATACGATCCGGAATACCTTCAATTATAAATCCACATGATAAACATGCAATTGAGTTAGGACTTTCTATCAAAGAAAAACATGGAACGGAAGTTATTGCTATAAGTATGGGACCTCCTCAAGCAGAACAAGCTTTACGTGAGGCTCTATCTATGGGTGTTGATAAAGCTTATCTTTTGACCGATATTGCGTTTGCGGGAGCAGATACCTTAGCTACATCCCATACATTAGCTTTGGCAATTAAAAAATTATTGAAGGACATAAAAAGAGGAGACACTTATTTGGTTATCTGTGGAACCCAAGCAATTGACGGAGATACTGCTCAAGTTGGCCCTGAATTAGCAGAAGAACTTGGTATACCTCAAATAACATATGTGTTAAATTTTGAATTAAAAGAAGATAAAATTGTAGCAGAAAGAGTTTTTAGAGCTGAAGAAGTGGTTATAATTGAAACTAAATTACCTGCCTTAATTTCAGTTCTCAAAGAAATAAATAATCCGAGAAAACCTGGAATAAAAGGGATTGTTGATGCTTATGAGAAAAAGAAAGTAATATTTTGGAATTCTGAAGATTTGAAAGCTGATAAGGCAGAAGTTGGATTAAATGGTTCTATGACAGAGGTGTGGAAGATCTTTATCCCCGTAAGAAAAGGAGAACATATCAAACTTACTGGTACAGTTGATGATATGGCAAATGAGTTAGTAAAAAATTTAAAAGAAGATAAAATAATTTAGGCGGAGATCCATATTAGTATAATTATTGAAGATGCTTTATGTACAGGTTGTGGTAATTGTGTTGTAAATTGCCCTTATGGGGGAATTGAGATAATAGATGATGTCGCAATTATTACTAGTGAGTGTAATTTATGTGGAGCTTGTGTAGATGTATGTCCTGTTGAAGCTATAATATTAGAGCGTAAAAAATATTTAGATAAGGTTGATAAAAGTCAGTATAAAGGTGTATGGGTTGTTGCAGAGCATTATAAAAGTGAAATTCATAAAGTAGCTTACCAATTATTAACAAAAGGAAGAGAACTAGCAGATATTTTAAATGTAAGTTTGACTCTGGTTGTATTAGGAGATAAATTTGATGCTATTCTGGATGAATTTGGAGAATATGGTGCTGATGAAGTCATTTATGTAAAGTCTACTTTATTGAAAGATTATTATTCTGATTTATATGTAAAAACTTTAGCAGGATTAATCTCAGAACGGAAACCAGAGATTATTTTAATAGGCGCTACAGCAACTGGTAGAGATTTTGCTCCTCGAGTTGCAAAAAGATTAAATGCTGGTTTGACTGCAGATTGTACAGGATTAAGTATTGAAAAAGATACCGGGAATCTTATGCAAACTCGTCCTACATTTGGTGGAAATATCATGGCAACCATTCGAACTCCCACAAGTAGGCCACAAATGGCAACGGTCAGACCAGGAATCTTTAAAGCAGTTACAAGTGAAAAAAAGAAAATTAAGATCACAAAATTAGAGAAAGAATATAAAGAAACGGATTCTGTTGCTAAAATTGTAAAAATAATTAGCAAGGAAAGAAAAAAAATTAATTTAGAAGAGGCAGAATTAATAGTTGCTGGGGGAAGAGGCGTTGGTTCGAAAGAAGGCTTTAAATTAATTAAAGAACTTGCAGAAGTTCTTGGGGCCGAAATGGGGGGTTCTAGAGTAACTGTGGAATTAAATTGGCTCTCCCAAGATAGACAGGTTGGACAAACCGGAAAAACTGTCTCACCAAGTCTTTATATTGCATGTGGAATTTCTGGAGCAATACAACATCTAGTTGGGATGCAAAACTCTGGAATAATCGTTGCAATTAACAGAGATGCCAATGCTCCAATCTTTAATGTTGCACATTATGGAATTGTCGGAGACCTTCATGAAGTTATTCCAGTTTTAATTGAAAAACTAAAAAAAGCAAAGCTAGAAGAATAGAAATTTTTCCTATATTTTTAAACCAATTCTAATTTTATTTTGTTTTTATATTAAATTAAGTAGATTTGATATAGATCTATTT
>JBATUM010000349.1:0-3265 GCA_049671145.1 Promethearchaeia archaeon | reverse complement strand
CTCTTACTATTGGTTTAGGTGAAGCGGTAATTACACGATTCTTTAAAGAAATATATAGAATATCTCTACCAGTTGCCTATAGTACGATAATCATAGCAGATATTTTTTTATTTATTTTTGCAAAAGTAATTATCAATAAAGGAAAAAGGGCAATAGTTCCTTTAATTATTTTTGGAGTAATTATAACTGTTATTTTATTCCTTCCTTGGAACTGGTGGGGTGTCCCTCCTGAAGATTATGTGGGACAACTAAACATCCGTCTTTATTCAACGCTTTCTGTCATCCTTTATTCGTATATTGTTTACATCTTCATCGCGATATTTTGTATAAAAGCAAGAAAACAAGCACAAGATGCTAAAACAAAAGTAGGTTTAAGACTCCTGTTTTTATCTATGATTTCTATGATAACTTTCTTTCTTATGCTTGTTTTCGACACTTTACTTATTACATTAACTGATCATCCTGGATATTCTGAATTCGTTTACATTGCTTGGATCTTCGCGATCTTGTTCTTCATTTTTATTTATCTGTCATTAGTTATGCCAAAATGGCTTGTGGATAGGATTGAAAAATAATTAAATAAAATAAAACAACCTTTTTCTTCCACATTTTTTTTATTTAACTAATTCCTCAAAAAAATTTCTATAATCATTTACTTTCAAGAGCTTCCAGTAAAAAATCCGTTATATATTTAATTTCCTTATCTGATTGAGTTTTATAGTTTACATAGCGATAATTAAATACACATAGAGGGCATGAACTAATAATTTCTTTTGTTTTGACTTCTTGAAATATTTTTGTCCCAATTTTTATTGAAATAGAGCTGTCTACGCCTCGGATTCCCGAACCAGCTCCACAACAAGGAGTTTCATTACGATTATTACTTAATTCATTTATTTTTGAAGCTGCTTTTTCCAATAATTCTCTTGGTTCCTTATAAATTGTTCTATTTTTTAACTTTCTTCCGGTTCGGCAAGGATCATGATAAGAAATTTCTCTCTTTAACTTTTTTAATTTAATCTTTCCACTTTTTTCGATTTCATCAATAATCTCAATTATATGTTTAACCTTAATATTCCATCCCTCAACGTATTTAGGATAAACATTATTAAAAGCATATAAACATCCTCCGCAAGTAACAATAAGATTCTTAATCTTATTTCTTTTAAATATTTCAGAATTTTCTTCGAAAATCTGCTTAGAAAGTTCTAGTTTTCCAGCAGAATAGACGTATTCTCCACAGCATGGTTCTTTTTCTAATATTTTAAAATTGTAGTTACCTTTTTTTAGAAGTTCATATGAAGCACTTGCGCTTTCTTTTACCCGAAATGAAGACATACACCCAAGAAATAATAAGGTATCAGACTCTCTTTTCTCAAAAATTTCATTTTCTCTATAATTCTTAGGAAGCCAATCTAATCTTTCAGTTGGATTTCCATTAACCGAATTATCCGACTCTTCAATTCCTTTTATAATTTTATTGTGAATTTCCAATGGACCTATGTTTTTATCTACTAATTTTATTTTGGAAGAATGAATAATTTCTGAAATCTCAATATTTTGTTCACAGAAAAGATTACATAAACCACATAAAGTGCATGTGTAGATGCTTTGGAGTTCCTCTTGAGAAATTTCTTCATTAGTATAAATTTTATGCGCAATTTTAAGTCTTCCATTCGGTGATTGGAGTTCATTCTGGGTTACTTTATAAGTGTCGCATACTTCCATACAACTTTTACAGTTAATACAATAATTTATCCTTTGTAAAATAAAGTTATCATCCATTTTTTAATCCAAATTTTTTATATACAAAATTTATTTACTTACTCCCAAAAATCCTTGATTTCATTAATATTTTTATATCCAACTACATTATCTCTTATGAAGATATCGAAGGGTAAATTCTTTCTTCTATATTTCCTAATTATTTTTAGTAAAATCACGTGTTCCGGCATATGATAAATTTCTTTATATTTTTCTCCGACACCATCAGAATATTGATATTGTTGTAGGACAAATATACCTCTAAATTTATTTTTCTTAAGGAAGGTAATAATTATGTGGATATCTTCTGGTTTCATTAGTTTTTCCACATATGTTGTTCTTATTTCAAAATCAATCTCATCTCGATCGTTAACGATATTAAACGTGTCAATAATAAGCTCAGGGTTTATATCAACATTAGTAATTTTTTCTAATTTGCTTTTCTTTAATGGTCCTTTCAAATCTAAAGAAATTCTATTGATATAAGGTAATAATTTTATAATAACAGCTGGATTCGTTCCATTGGTATCTATATTAATGTATTTACCAATTATTTGAATCTTCTTACAAAATTCTATTAAATCTTTTTGCAGAGTAGGCTCACCTCCAGTAATACTTACTCCACTCACTAATAAATTACTCTTAACTTGTTCTATTATTTCACTAACTTTCATGTCTTTACCTACATTAGGATTTAGTAGGTATTTATTGTGACAAAATTCACATTTTAAATTACATCCAACTGTAAAAATTACCATTGAGGATTTCTCTGGAATGTCTTTCGTAGAAATATCAATAATTCCTCCAATTCTCATATAAACCCTCTAAAAATGCTCTAGAATAAAATTCTCTATCTCAAATAATGTTAGTCCAAAAGGTCCAGGAGACTCCATTTTTAATGAGGTCAATGCAGTTGAAAATTTTAAGGATTCTTCTGGGTTCTTTGATATTCGTGATCCTAAATAACTAATAAACGCTGTGTCTCCTCTGCCGGTCCTTCCCAATAGTCTTTTATTCTTCCAAGGAAAAAAATATATTTCATCTAAAGCGTTTAGTGTGATTCCTTTCTGATGGGTTGCCAGTATTTCTTGAGGACCATAAGTTCGTAATTCTATTAAAGCATCATTAATATTTTTATGTTTAGTAAGGATATTAGCTTCTTTTTGATCAACTTTGAGATAATCTACTTTTGATAAAATAATTTCCTTTTCTTCTTCTAACAGATCTTTATAAAAAACATTACTATTTTCTCTAACTCGTATAAATCCTTGAATATCTAAAGCTAATTTTCCTCTATATCTTTTGTAAAGAATATTTAATAATTCAATATTAATTTCTCCCTCCATTATAGGACCGATAACAAAGATTTTAGGATTTATATCAGGAATGTGTTCTTTCTTGAATAAACCTGCAAAACCTAATAGTTTATAATCCCTAAATTCAATATTTTTCGAAGAATAAATATTCCTTAATCCAGAAGTCTCTTTAGAAGGATATGCAA
>JBATUM010000348.1:0-2524 GCA_049671145.1 Promethearchaeia archaeon | reverse complement strand
TTTTATTATTTCGCCGATTTTTTTTATAGCAATTATATCTTTTTTAGTAGTTGCAATATCTTTAACTTTTCAGAATATCATCAATAACATTGCTTCGGGTATAATGCTTTTATCATCAGAAGGCTTTGAAGCAGGTGATTTAATTGAAACAAATGGAATTGAAGGTTTAGTAAAAGAGATTACTTTAAACTATTTAAAATTAGAAGATTTTGATGGATCCTTAACTTATATTCCAAATAAGAATGCTTTTAATTCATCAATAGTTCGTTATACTCATAGACCTTTAGAAAAAGAAATAAATTTAGATATTTCAGACATTGTTAAAAAATTTGGAACGATCTTAACTAAAGGAAAAAAAATTACTCGCTATATTAAAGTTGTGGAACTTTTAGGTTCAGTAGATCCAGAAAAACTTGCGGAATTATTAAAGCCTGTATTTGATAAGTATGAATCTATATTAGGAACAAGACCTTATTACTATGCTAATTATACAGTGAGTGCAATAACTACTCGATTAAGTATTACTATACAAATTATAACAGAGGATCCAAAATTAATCTTAACATATACTGATCCATTAATGAGGGAGATTCTTTTTAAAATTTATGATAAAGAAGTAAATTATGGATGGAATTTTGAGGAAAGTTACAATTCTAATCATGGTTTAGAGGTAGAATAAGCATGGCAATGTTTAATACAGATTTGGAAGCATTAATATATCTCTTAATCGTTGTAGTTGGTTTTTATCTTCTTAGTAAATTGATCTCTTCAACAATTGGTAAAAGTAAAAAAATAGCATTAAAGCAAAAAATAATTATTAATTTTGCTTTTAAAATTGCTAATGTTCTTGTTATTATATTTTTTATTATTGAGGGTTTCCCTTCTATTTCTTCAATTGATCCTGCTTATACTGCGATACTTACGAGTGCAATTAGTACTGCGATAGCGTTTGCATCTAGCGGTATATTTGCAAATTTTATTTCAGGGATAGTCATTATGTTAGTACGACCATTTGAAGTTGATGATTTGGTCAAAATTGAAGGAGATAAAGGAATTATACGAGCAATTAATTTAACAAAGACAAAATTAGAAACATTTGATAATATTATAATTGAAAAATCTAATGCTCAAGTTATTTCGTCAAAAATTGTAAATTATACGGTTAAACTAGGCAAAAAAAAAACTTTTGAAGATTTTAAGATTAAGATCTTAGCACCTCAGGATATTGGATTTAAAGATTTTTATGAAGGAATTCCAGATACTAAAAAAGACCTTGAAAATAATTTGAGAAAGGCCTATGAATCATTTTCAACTAAGCACTATCCAAAGCTTTATAATTTTACCTTTAGGATGGCTTTTCCTTATAAAGGATTTCGGTTAATGATGAGGAAAGTCGCAGAATTATGTAGTTTATATAATGAGAAGAATATTTTTAAGATAAAACCCCAATTCGATGTTATAAATTTTAATATTAATATCATAGTCAAATTTAGGTTATTAACATTTAAGGCTCAAAAAATTTTTGACTTTCAACCAAAATTTGCTCAAGATGTTTATAATATAATTTATAGCCTCAAAAATCTATAAAATTAGTAGATTTACCACTTTTATTATTTATTTTTTAAGTCGCTTTTTATTTATTATAATTATAAAAGGAAAGGTGATTATAAATTTTAATAAAACATAGGGATTATGAACCCAAAGTTGATTCTTCTGTATTTTTAGCACCAAATGCTATTCTTGTAGGGAATATTAATGTTGGTAAAGATTCGCGGATAATGTATGGCTCTGTTCTAGATTCCGAAGGTTCTAAAATTGAGATTGGTGAATGTTCAATTATATGTGAAAATGCCGTTCTTAGGGCGACAGCAGCTGGAAATAAGGATTATCCTGTCTTAATTGGTAATCACGTCTTCATCAGTCCACAAACGACTCTTATCGGTTGTAAAGTTGAGTCATATTCTTATATAGCTACAGGTGCAACTATTTTACAAGGCGCAATTATTCATTCTGGAGCTGCTGTAGCTGTTGGTGCATTTGTTCATGCAAATACCGTTGTCCCGAGTAAATTTTTTATTCCCCCTAATACTATAGCAATAGGAGATCCTATCAAGCTTTATAGCCCTGATGAAAAAGAAAAATTAGTGGAAGCCATAGAGTCTATAGGGTTTGCTAAAATTGCCTTTAATGTAGATGCAGAATGGGATGATCGTTTTACAAGATATAAACAAGCCACAGAAGCCAGATCTAAGGAATTTGAAAGCCATTTTAAAGATAAAATATTAATATAATTAAATCAATTAAAAAGTTTTACAAAAGCACGTTAAATTGAAGCAAGATGTTTCATAATATACCAGAAGTTATAAAAAAAAGAATGAAATATTTAGAAGAAATTGATTCTAAAGATAGGCTCGATGGAACGCCCCGAATGAAAAGACTTCGTCAAATACCTTCTGATACAGGAAAGTTTCTCTCAATTATGGCTGCTACTGCTCCAAATGGAGACTTTTTAGAGATTGGTACT
>JBATUM010000347.1:0-2764 GCA_049671145.1 Promethearchaeia archaeon | reverse complement strand
GTGATTTAAATAATTCGTTTTAGTTTAAAAAACTTTGAACTTTTAATGAAGTTTTAGCAAAAAGTTTTGATGATCAATAATTGATGATCAATAATTAGAAAATTTTCAATAGCTTGGATAAAGTATAGAATAAAAATTTAGATGGCGCCCACAGCGGGATTTGGACCCGCGTCGCAGGAGTGACAGTCCCGAATGCTAGACCGGGTTTTGCGCTAGTTCGAAATAAACAATAACTCTACACTATGTGGGCTTAATTTATGGTGGTATATCAGAAGAAATAAATAAACCTATAAAAATTTTATTCTCGGAATGTGCTGTTAGTTAAATAAATAAAAAAAGTTAATAAAGATGGTGATTAATTTTTCTTAAAAAATCACACGGTTTGATTATTAAAGAAATTAAAAAATATCTCCAATTTAGAGAACAACAAATAAATAAGTGTTTAAAGATAATCAATTATAGGTATAAGAAATTTTGATATAACAATAATACCTTTCATAGAATAATGGCTAATCAAGATCCTATTAATTCTTTATTGGATATTTTAGAAAAAGACGGGTCTCAATTTATAAGAGTATTAGATAAAATTATAAAGATGGGGGTAAAAGTCTTTAATTCAACAGAGGAGCTTCAAGAAGAATTAGTAGGATTTGATGATATTTACCAAACATATATTACAGATATAGATTTCAATTATTGGCTTAAAGTTGCTAATGGGAAAATCGAATATGAGAAGGGTGTCAATCTTGATGCTCCATTTAAAATGAATTATACTAAGGATATGATAATTAAAATTCTTAAAAGAGAAATTAGTGGAACTGATGCGTTTATGAGAGGAGAGATTAATGTGGAAGGAAGTCTAACTCAAGGTTTAAGGTATATAAAGCTTTTTCGTACTTTTTTTAAATATTTACAAAAAAAGAATAATTTTCATAGTTAAAAGACCCTTTTATCATCGCTATATTATATTATAATATATATAACGAAATTTTAAATGATCATAAGTTAAATTGAATAACAATCCCAATATTAAAATTTAATCTGGTAGTTGATTTTAAGATATGACCACTGACACAAAAGTACTTTATTCAATGTTGCATGCACTGGAATTAGCTGATGATGCATTTAAGACTAATATTGATAAATTAATCAGCATAGGTATAAAAATTGCTAATAAATCAAAAGATTTTCAGGATGAATTAAGATTATATGAAGATATTCTTTTTCACCTTTATTTGAAAGATATCGATTTTAATATTTGGATTAATAATTCAGATGGACGTTTAGTATATAATACTAGCTTTTATGAGCCCGAATCTGAAAAAACGAGGACGATTCATTTTATTCTTACAAAAAAAATATTGAAAAGAATCTTTACTAAGGATTTGGATGCTGCAGAGGCTTATATGAAGGGCTTAATTGAATTTGAAGGAAGATTCTCGGATGCAATGATTGCAAAAAACCTAATAAAGACTTATTTTTACTATCTGGAACTTATATAATCAGTTTATTTCTGATTATAAAAAAATTTTTTAGAGATAGTATATGATAATATTCATAGATTCCTAATTTTTAGGGCCTATAATCTAGTCTGGATTTAATTTTTCATTCAGGAAAATTGACAGAAAGGGTGCCCGGCTTCGGACTGGGATATCGCAGGTTCAAATCCTGCTAGGCCCGCTTTTTTAATACTCTTTTAAAATTTTAATATGTATAATTACTAAAAATCGGCTAGAAATGTTATTTAAATTTGCAAATGATTAAACTAAAAAGAAATTTAAGATTTGATGGTTTAAAATAGATTTTGTTAAAAGGGAGTAAATGAAGAAGGTCCAAAAGATAATAGCATAAAAATTATAATAACTATGGCTATTGAACTTCCAATCACTAATCCTGCTATTGCCAAACCAGGTGAATCGTCCTTTTTAATTCCTATTGCCCCGCAAACTATTGCCACGATTAAACTCAATATTGGAATAATTCCTAATATTGTTAATAAAGCTATTGGTGGGTATATGAATGGGGAAAGTATAATAAATATGTAAGCTAAATAAACATCTATAATTGAAACTATTAGCCCAATTATACCAACAATTAAAGCTATAATACCAAGTGTTTTACCCATATTTATCTCTCCATGGATTTCGTTTTATTTATATTAAATTTATAATTTTTTGTATAGATTATAATAGTGAAATAATTGTATAAAAGTTTAAAATATTTTTAGCAATATAATTGTATTATTCATTAATGAAACAAAACTTAACAAGAATATGAAAGAAAGTTTATTACACAAGTAAAAAAGCCTAGAAATTTTCTAAAATCTCAATTTTACTTCCAAATGAGATTTGAACTTACTATTTAGATCATTCCCTAACAATAGTTCCCAAAATTGCTCAATTATTTCTCCGACATCAGAATAATATTGGAGATTTAGCATTTCTTCAGAATTGTGCGACTTTGAATTATAAAAATTATAAAGATTTTCAATAAAATCAGAATATTCTTTTGAATTGAGTATGTTATTTATAGAATCTATAGAATTTAATTGAAATTTTTTTTTTTTCTAAATTGGCTTAAATAATGCTCTAAATTGAAAGATATCATTTGTTCCATATAAATATCCCCTGTTTTAGATTATTTTTATTAGACAAATTTTTTATAACAAATGATGAAAAACAAGAAAATTATATAAAATTAATTTTCCTTTAAATATACGATTTCCTATTATGTACGGGTGAAACAGAATAGAAATATTATTTAA
>JBATUM010000346.1:0-17790 GCA_049671145.1 Promethearchaeia archaeon | reverse complement strand
GATAAATCATTAATTCAATATCGCCATTATTTAATTTTTTTAAAAAATCATGGATGGTTTTTAGTTTATGGTGAAGAAGTAATTTATCAATTAAATCAATTTTATGTAGCAATATCGCTATTATACAATTGCTTAATTTCAATTCTCCATAAATATTAATGAGATCCCTTATGAAATCTAAAACTTCTTTTAAATAGGCATTAACATCAAGAACACAAATAATTACATTAGCATTATTGAAAACCTTCTTATCACTTTTGAACCAATTTTCATTTTCTTGCCCAGCTAAATCAAAAACTCCTAAACTGATATCAAAAAAAGAAAATATTTTCGAATTGATACCCCTTGTAGGCTCTAAGCCAATATTAAGGAGTTTTAAAGGATTCCCCATTTCAAAGAAGACCATCTTGATTGTTGTTTTTCCTGTACCTGATGGACCAACTATAATTACTTTTTTACTTTCAAACATATTATACCATCTGATTTTGACTTTTCTTTTAAAACTTCTGTTTAATATTAATTAGTTTTAATAATAGATTGATTCTTAAAAAGCATATCCTCTTAAATTGCTTATTTTACTTTATAACTTTAAATAGCTCTTAACTATTTCTCTAAATTCTTGTACCTTTATTGGTTTAGATATGTAATCATTAAAACCAGCTGACAAAATTCGCTCTTTGTCACCCTTCATAGCAAATGAAGTAACTGCAATAAACGGGATATTTTTAAACTTATCAATCTTTTTTAATTCACTACAGATTTCAATTCCATTCATTTCTGGTAATTGAATATCTAATATTATTAAATCTGGATTACTAGATTTTATCAATTCAAATCCTAAATCTCCTTGAGTTTCTTCAAAAACTTCAATTTCCGGTATTGTTGTTAGTATAGCTCGAAATAGTTTCATGTTCTTTTCATTATCTTCGACAACATATAAATTTTTCATTTTGTATCCCCCATTTGTCAAGATAAATAACAAAAAAATTGTACTTTTTAATCAGTATTCTTCTTTTTTGATTATTTTCTCATAGATACGTTTATATATAACATTTTTTATAAATTATTTAAATTTAAGTTTTGACAAACCAGTATTTCTTAATTATATAATAAGAGTTGTAATTATGATTAGAGGATGTGTTCTTTTTAGTTGGGATCAAAAGATGGGGTCAGTTGTAGAAACTAAATACCCTGAGAATTTAGATCTTAAAACTGACTTAATAAATAAGATCTATATGACTTTTGCTTATAGTCAAGATTTTGAAAAGCAAGAATTGATAGATACTAGTTATAATGATAAAACAATCATATCATATTGTGATAAGACTCGAGTCGCTGCAGTTGGTTATGAGATTGTTTCTATTATATTAGAAGAAAAAGAAAAAGTTAATATCTTTAAATTAAAAAATCAATTACTTGAATTTGGAAAAAATCTTTTTAAAATTGAGAAAAGTGAGCGAAATCATTATTTTCTAGAAAATATTGGAGTCTTTTTTGGAAAAACAACTACTAAAAAAATATTATTATTAGGTAATGCTGGTACAGGGAAAACAAGTATTAAAAAGATAATATTTGAAGGTATGGATCCTAAAGATCTTCTTTATAATCCACTGGAACCAACTCGTGGTATGACACCTAATGTATATTCGTGGTTAGATTTAAAACTCGGATTATTTGATTCTTCAGGTCAGGAATTAAATTTTTTATTAGATAATGAAGATGATTCTGAACATAAGCTTGCTTTTGAAAATACAGATTATATTGTGTATATTTTTGATTATCCAAGTTGGATTTCCCAATCCCGAGAAATAACTGATCAAATTCAAAAGATATTAAAAATTGTCAAAAAAAATTCTTTAACTGCAAAAGTAATAATATTTCTCCATAAAATTGACTTGACTGGAAAGGAGATTGATTCCAAAATTTTAGCTGATATCAATAAAAATTTACAAAAACAATTCAATTTCCCTATCTATAATACAAGTATTCATCCTGATTTAATATATAGTCTATATAATGCATTCTATGAGATTTTAAGTAGCTCTTCACAAGAGACAACAAAATTGAAAAATATTTTAGAGGATGAGGTTAAAAATCATATGAAATCAATGTTTTTTATATCTAATTTAAGTAATAGTATAATAGTACAAACCATGTCTCAAGATTTTAATACTGTTATGATTAATCATACTCACAAGCTAATTGGGTTAGTCACTCAAACGTTTGAAGATATGGCTAATACTGGAAATATTGATCACCTAATTCTTTCGAGTTATAATAATTTTAACATTATAATGAACGATATTAATTTATCAAAGTTTGGACTGAAATATTTAATTTGCATTTCTGAAACATTAACAGCAAATAAGCTAATTTTGATTATTGGTCAAATAAGATCAAAACTTAAAGATTTTTATTATTTAAATAAAGAAATCGAATCTTAGAATGAGTAAAAAAATTATTATTGTTGGACCTTCAGGTGCAGGTAAAACTACACTCAGAAAAGTCTTTTTCGAAGGAGAGAATTCTACAAAACTGATGGAATATGCATTAGAGCCTACATATGGAGAAGAATCATTAATATTTAGATTGCCCGGTTTAAATGAGGATCTTGGAATTTTTGATTTAGCAGGGCAAGAAAACCAACGATGGTTGGATTCTGAAGAAAAATCGATTTTTAATGAAACTAAAGTTATCCTTGTAGTTATTGACATTAAAACTGAACTTGATTTTATAATAGATTTTATTGAAAAAATTTTAAAAATTCGGAAAGAAATAACACCCTCAACAATGGTCTATATTTTAATCCATAAGTTAGACTTAGCAAGTGAAAAAAGAATAAAAGACGTAAAAATAACAGTGAAGCAAGCTTTTGAAGATGTAGGGCTAATAAAAATTTTCTTTACTAGCTTAAAAAAACAATTTTTTATTCAAACATTTTCATTTTTCATTGAAATTTTAAAAAACTGTATAGACGAACGAACTTCAGAAGAAGTGTTAGAATTTAATGTAATTGATGAGTCAGTTAAGATTGTTAATTATATCAACAATGAAATTACAATCTCAAAAAAAAAATTATTGAGAAGTTAAACCGTCCAGAAAAACTAATCAATTATCTAATTGAAAATTTGGTTAATAAAGGACATATTCAAATGCAAAAAATTGAAAATAGTGAAATTTTCAGTTTAACTGATATTGGGAAGGACTACTTTAAAAATGTTATTAAAAGCTTCTCTTCGAGCATAATTAAAGAAGAAACATCAGAAGAAAAAATCCCTTTATTTATTGGAGCTTTTATTGCTGATAAAGATGGAAAATCCTTATTTAATATAGAATTATTTGAAAATGCTCTTGAAAAATATATCTTAAGTAATACATCAGAAGACGCATATGTTTCTTTTGTAGATTTAGATCTATTTCCAATGTTTGTTAGTGCTCTAGAAAAATTTGCATTAGAGTTAAATCTCCAAGAATTAACAGGTTTTAGTTTAACTGGAAAAAATTTAAAAATGCATATATTTGGCTATGAAGATTTTACAGTTACTTTTTTTCTGAATCCAAATATTAATTTGAAGCCAATTAAAACCATAATTGAGAACTATTTCAAAAATCTATTCCAAACCTATGATACCGATTTTAAATACAGTATGAAAACAGGTCAAATTGATAATCTTTTCCCAATTATAGAAGAGGGGAAGAAATGGCTGCAAGAATTAAATAGTAAATATGAAGAGATGATAATAAATCTAGACATCTATGATATTGAACATGCTAAAGATCTCTATGATAAGATTGATGATTTATTTAACAAAGTAAATGTCCAATTTTCAATTACTCTGGAAAAGATTAAAAAGTTGAAGGTTAATTTGATGAAAGCAATCTTAGAAAAAGATTTTGATGAACTTAAGAAAAATGCTGAAATAGCTCAAGGTTTAAGTTCAAAATTTGCGGCATAATTAGGTTTTAGATGAAATCCTCTCTTCTAATTCTTTTGAGATAGTGAACGAGAATGTAGATCCAGAACCTAATAGGCTAGTAAAATTAATCTCTCCTGCATGTAATTCCACTAATCTTTTAGTTAATGATAATCCTAAACCTGTTCCTGAAACCGAACGAACATAGGTCGAATCGACTCTTTCAAAATCTTTAAAAATTAAAGGAAAATCCTTTACTGCAATTCCTATACCCGTATCAGTAACTTTAAACAACCATTCTTTATATATATCTTGTACTTTTAAAACAACGTACCCCTCTATAGAAAATTTTATTGCATTAGTCAAAAGGTTTAATAAGATTTCCTTAAATCTTATGGGATCTGCATATATAAAAATTTCTTGTTCTAAACCCTTGACTTTAATTTCTAAATCTTTTTTATGATATAACGGTTTTAAACTTGAAACAATCTGATCGACTATAGAATTTACAGAAATCTTTTGTATATTTAGAGATATTTGTCCTGATTCGATTTTTGAAATATCCAATATATTTTTAATCATATCAAATTGGTGCTGTGCTGAACTTCTAATATCCTCCAATATCTCTTTTTGTTCATTATTAAAAGGACCATATACCTCTTCTACTAATAAATCAGTGAAACCAATTATAGCATTAAGTGGAGTTCTTAACTCATGGGACATAGTAGACATAAATTCTGTCTTAAATTGGGAAGATTTCAAGATTTGATCTAAATATAATTTTTGTTGATCGAAAGATTCTCTTAATTCGTTTGTTCTTATTTGTACTTCCTTTTCCAACTCTTCCTTAAACTTTTTTTCTAACAATTCTGCTTTTTTCTTTTCAGAAATATCTTTAAAAATAAGTTGAATTATAGTCATTCTTTCTTGTTTAACAACCGAGGCTTGAATTTCGACCCAAGTGTGATTCTGATCTTTTTCTTTAATTTCAATTTCGATTGGATCTGGAAAATCTCCTTTAAAAAACGCTTGAAATATTTTCTTGAAATATGGCTTAATTTCAGAAGTAAATATTTGATTCAATTCATTCAATGATTTTCCAATAAAATAATTTTTATCGTAACTAAAAAGTTTTATCGCAGTGGAATTACAATCTATTATGTCACCATTAAAATCAATTAGTAGAATTGCATTTGGAGAATTCTCGAAAAGATTTTTATATTTCTCTTCAGCTACTTTACGATTGGTAATATCTCTAGCTATAATGGACCACTTTTTTCTTTCGTCTATATCATTAATGAGATGACCTCTCCATTCAAACCATACCCAATGTCCGTCTTTATGCCTAATTCGTAATTCTGTTTTTACTTCTTTTTCACTCTTTCCATTCTGCAGTATACTAACTATTTGTTCAATATCTTCAGGATGTATAAAATCTAAACATGAAACTCCTAGTAAATCATCACTATGATATCCCAATATCGCATTTACAATCTTTTGATTAATATATTCGAACCTAAATTTTAAATTAATAATAAAAATTAAATCTTTAATATTTTCTATAATGAGTTTATATTTATCTTCAGAATTCTTTAACAATTGTTCGATAGAATTTCTTTCAAGAGCCATTCCAATTATTTGGGATAAAATTTTTAGTAAAGTGATGTCAATCTCATTCCATTTTTCCTTTTTATCGGATTCACCAAATCCTATAAATCCCGCTAAATCTATTTTTACATATAATGGTAAAACCAAAATTGCTTTAATCTTTTGGATTTCTAATAATTCTTTTGTAGATTGCGCCTTATTTGGTAAAGAAGTTATATCATTTATTTGTAATAATCTACCCTTATTAAGTTGTTCCATCCACCAAGGGAATGCGCTTGTTTTTAAAACTAAAGAATTATTATTTTGAGATAAGTTCTTAGCACACCATTTATGTGAATTTCTCATATGGGTTTTATTTTGATTAAAAAGAAAAAGAAATGAGCATTTTACTCCACTTAATATACCTATATAACGAAGAGAGGAATTTATAGCTTCATCAAAATTCACATTTCCGATAAATCTTGATGAAATTGTAGAGATAACAACTTCTAAATCTAACCGATTATCTACTATTCTTTCTTTTTCATATATCATATATCTTCTCTTTACTTAACCTTTTAGTTAACATTTTTTTTATGATTTATATGATTATAAAGAACTCAAGAATTCTTGAATACTAAGCTCTCTATCTTTCTCTTTAAACTCTTTAGGAATGGTAAATGTAAAGATTGTTCCTTTTCCTAATTTACTCTTAAATGATATGTCTCCTCCATGTAAATGAACAATTCTTCTTGTTAAAGCTAAACCTAAACCTGAACCAGGTACTTTTTCAATAAAAGGGGATTTAACTCTTTTAAAATCTTTAAATATTAAATCAAAATCCTCATCAGCAATCCCTATTCCTGTATCTCTTACACTAAATTCCCAATAATCTTTATTATCTATAAAAGTAAGGGTTACTTGCCCTTCTATCGTGAATTTGATTGCATTACTTAAAAGATTGTATAATATTTGTTTAAACTTAATTCTATCAGCTTTTATTATCTGTTTTGAACTAATTCCATTATATTTAATTTGAATATCTTTTTCATTAATTAACGGTTTAATTGTGGAGAAAATCTGATCAATTAACATTTTTAGTTCAATTTTTTCAATTTTTAGATTTACTTGACCGGCTTCTATTTTTGATATATCTAAAATCCGAATGATCATATCTAAAAGATGATTAGAAGATTCTTCAATGTCGCCAATGAAATCTAATTGTTCTTGATTCAAATCTCCATAAACTCCTTCTAAAAGTAATTCAGTAAAACCTATAATAGCATTTAAAGGGGTTCTTAATTCATGGGACATGGAAGCTAAAAACTCAGTTTTAAAATTCGAAGCCTTTATAATTTGATCTAAATATAATTTTTGCTTATCAAGGACTTCTTTTAATTCTTTAGTACGTAAATTCACCTCTTTTTCTAGTTTTTCCCTAAATTCTATCTCTAACTTTTCCATTTTTACTTTTTCAGTTATATCTCTCACAATCCCATAAAATCCAATTTTTTCTCCTTTAGAATCATACTTTAAATATACAGAACCTTCAATATAGAGGCTCTCGCCATTTTTTTGAATTACCTCGAATTGAACCCCAGTTTGCTCTTTTCCTGTTTTATAGACCTTACTAAAGAAATTAAATACTTTGGTGATATTATTTTTATCCATAAATTTACCGAAATTTGATCCTAATATTTCTTCTCGAGTATAACCGATTGCTTCACAGAGGGCATTATTAAAAAATGTATATTTTCCAGTTAAATCTACTTCATAGTATCCTTCCTTTATATTTTCCAAAATTGATTTATATTTTAATTCTGATTCTTTTATCTTTTGTTCCGCTTCTATTTTTTCCGTAATATCTACGAACATTCCTAAATCAGCATATCTCTCACCAAATAAAATTGTCTTAGAGAAGACTTCTACCCAGACAAGTTTTTTATCCTTTCTTACTATTCTGAATTTGTACTGATTTAAAACATCTTTACGTCCTTGTTGCTTTTTCTTTGCTTGTTTTGATACAAGTAGTCGATCTTCCTCATGAACTAAATTTATAAATTCACCTGGCTTCAAATTAATTAATTCTTCTCCTGAATATCCAATTAATTCTGCCAATCTTCCGTTAACGTATTTAATTAAATCATCTTGAATTATAACTATCCCCATTAGGGATTGTTCAGTAATATTTCTATATTTTTCCTCAGATTCCTGTAATTTAATTTCTGCTTGTTTCTTATCACTTATATCTTGAATTACAATTTGAATCAATTTCTTATTTTTCACCTTTACCAATGATGCTTGTAAAGAAATCCATTTTAAATTGACATCTTGATGATTAACTTGAAGCTCGATGGATTCAATAAATCCATTTGAAAGTAATAATTCTAGCTGATTCTTTAATATTTTAAAATTTGCAGGAGGAATAATATTTAGATCTTTAAAATTCTTTTTTAGTAAATCTTCCTTTTTCCACTTAACATATTTAAATGTAGTATTATTACAATCTATTAAATTTCCATTTAAATCCATTAACAAGATGATATATGGCGAATAATTAATTAGATGACGGTATTTTTCTTCGGATGCTTTAAGTTCTTGTTCGATTCTGACCTTCTCAGTAATATCACGTATTATTGTTATAACTTGAATTGTTTTACCATCTGAAATTATTGGAATTTTTCTGGTTTCCGTAAATATTAGTTTATTATTTAATTCTGTATTTTCAATAGAGATTATTGGTTTAGCGGTTTTAAATACAGTCAAATATTCATCGAACACTTCATCAGATAAAAAAGGAAATATTGAGTGTAAATCCTTTCCAATAATATTTGCATCAAAATTAAACTTTTGTAACCATTCTTTTAACGCGGGATTAATATAAACAACTGTAAAATCTCTATTTAAAACATGCAATGCATCACCAATAGAATCCAGTATAGATTGATATTGTTCTTTGGATTCAAGGATTTTTTGTTCTGCTTTCTTTATATTATCAATATTTTGTGCTATTAATTGAATCAGAGTTTGATTTTTTAAACGTATAAATGAAGCCTGTAAATTTATCCATATTGAACTTCCATCTTTTCTATTTGTTCTTACCTCTCTTGATTCTGGAATTTCACCATTAATTAATTTTTCATAAAAATCTATAACAGCTGGTAAAAACTCACTCGAAATTAAGTCGTGTAAAATGTTTTTAAAATTTAGATTGATTAATTCTTTCTTAGAATATCCGAAAATATAATAATTAGCAGGATTAGTGTCTACAATATAACCTTCCATATCCATTAGTATAATGGACATAGGTGAATTTTCAAAAAGATTTCGGTACTTTTTTTCTGAAAGTTTTAAAACCTCTTCATTATTTTTCCTCTCAAATGCGTTTCCTATAATCTGGGAAGATATTTGAAGCAATGAGAAATCTTCATCTAACCACTCTCTAATATTTTTTTCATCATCAAAACCGATACAACCAGCAATTTTGCCTCCTATATAAAGAGGGAGGGTTAAATTTGCTTTTATATTTTTTGAAATTAATAAATTTTTGAATTTAGTTGCTTCTTGAGGAAGTTTGGAAACATCTGGAATAACCAAAGGTTTTCCAGCAAGAATATGAGATTTGATCCACGGAGTTTTATCCAAAGGAAAATCTTTATAAAAACTAATATGTGACTTTATATTCTCTTCACACCATTCATGAGTATTATTCATTGTTTGTTCTTCTTTATCAAAAAAAAAGATAAATACTCTACTTATCTCTATTAATTCGCCAATGTCTCGTAAAGTGGTATGTATTGCATTATCAAACTCAAAATTTCCAATGAAACGAGAAGATATTGAAGACAATAGTTTCTCAAATTTCAACTTCTTATTTATAATTTCTTCAATTAGTTCATATTCTTCACGCTCTTTAACAGAATTTTTAAGTTCATCGAATTTTTTTAATACATCATTGTCTAATTCATAATCTTTAGGTAGAAGATCAACATTATCTAAAATTTCATCAATATTCACTTCTTTTTTGTTAATAATATCTCTAAAGAACTGCACAAATTTTGTATTTTTTTCCTTAATGTCTCTTAGTTTAAACTCAGCTTCTTTTTCTTTAGTAATATCTCTACAAGTCAATAGGAATAAATTATTATTATTATTATTATTATTATTGATTTTAGATATTCTTGCTCTCACCCAAATTAAGGTTTGATCTTTTCTTATTAAAGAAAACTCAGTTTGGGTTTCAAAAATTTCGCTTGGTAATAACGATTGTCTTTCATTTAATATGTAAATTTTTGATGGTGGAATTATTATATCCAAATAATTCTTATTTATCATATCATTTTCCTTAATATAAAACAATCTTTCAGCAGCAGCATTACAATTAAGGATCAAACCATTCTCATCAAGGAGTAACAAAGAATCTATTGAATTTTTATAAATGATATTAAAGAAGGCAGAAATTTCTTTTTTGCTTAGACTTTCAATAAGCTGTACCATTTTTTTTCCGTTGCTCTTTATTATTTTAAAAATATTCCATTATCAATTATTTTCATAGAGATAAATGAAGATATAGAGAATCTCAAAAGATTTTTCAAATGAACTTTCTCTATCTTTGGAATTTTTCAATATTAATCCTTCTTTAAAATAATTTCCTCTTTCTGTTAGGCCAATGAGCTTAAAATCTCCATGGATTGTAATAAAATCTAAAACCTTTAAATTCTTTAAGCAAAATTTCATTTCTTCTAAACTAAAATCAAACATCTTAAAAAATTCATCAAAGGTATAATTGGAAGAATATCTCATATTTGAAATTAAATTAATTTCATTTATCAAATAATTAAATTCAGATTTTTTTAAAGATATCAATTTTTTTGGATATATTGAAAACAACAAGCTTGAGAGAATATGAAATGTATTATAAAGAAAACTCTCTTTTATAGAAGTTTTATAAATTTCAAATTCACGCCCTCTTGGATGTTGTTCTGTAATAAAACTCTTAATTGCCTCTATTTTCCGCTCAATATAAGCAAGACTTACTAAATCTATTTTATGTATAAAAGTTACAATTTTACATAATTTCAAGTCTAAGTCTTTTTTAATTTCATAAATTTTGATTAGGAAGGTTATAATTGATTCTAATGTTGTTTTTACATCAAAAATGCATATAATTATATTACTTTCATTAAATACATCTTTAGACCTATTTGAAAGCCAGTTATTATTTTCTTGACCAGCTAAATCAAATACACCTAAATTTGATTGAAAAAGAGTATAAATCTCTGAAGTAACGCCCCTGGAGGGTTTTAAAGGATTTTCTAATAACTCACCTGGATTAGCCTTTTCAAAAAGAATCTTTTTTATTGTTGTTTTTCCTGTACCAGGGGGTCCTACAAATATTATTTTTTTGCTTTTTAACATCTTTCATTAAAGTTATTCTTTGGAATTGATTAAATCGGTTTTTCCAAAGCATCTATTATATCCTTACATGAGTCCAACATCATTTCAATATAACTTTGTATATCCTTTTTTGAAAGGTTTTTCTCTTTCTTCATTTGTTCTAAAATTAGTTGGCAAAAGCCTTGTATTGTATTAACTCCACTTCGTATTTGTAAGTTTATAGATTCTAATGGAAGTATCTCATCTTTTCTCATATAAATTTCACTAACTTCCTTGAAAAATCCTTCAAAAGAATCTATATCATCTGCTAAAACTTTTTCACGTGCTATTTTTTGAAATATCATAACAATTCTTTTGAAATGTAAAATAGGAATTAAAGGATATTCAACGTCTCGCAATATAATGATTGCGTATAACTGTTTACCTCCTCTTGCTGAAGGATCTTCAATTTCAATTTTATAAATTTGGGAATAAAATTGATTAAAATCCAAAATTACAAATTTATTTTTCGTATTAAGTGCATCTCTTAAAAGATTTCTTACAAAGTTCTCATTACTGAGAGTTATTGATGAATATAAAGCTCTGGGTCCTAAAACATGATCATATTTTCCAACTATTAAAATAAAAGGATATTTCTCTAATGTGTCTTTAAAGTTTTTATATATATTGCTAATTTTTTTGGTTTCCTGGTAAGATGTTTGGTTTTCTTGCGTTTTTCCTTTCATTTGTTTGACCTTATTGTGTATGTAAAAATATATAGACGCTGGATTTTTTACCACAAATTATTTTTGTTAATAAAAAAATGTAATTTATTGTATTTAATTATTTACACTATATGAGATCGTATGTTCTTTGGGTACAAAAAATCTTTTTGAAACTTTTGTCTAGACCCTCAGTAAGGTTTTTTCAAAGAGATTGAATCTCTCTACTTGAATTAAGCAACTTATAGCATTAGTTTTAGCTAACAATAAAATTAACTGTAGTTATATCCAAAATTGGCAATTTTGAATAGAGATTTATTGCCGAATTATTAATAGTTAAAATAAAAATAATTATTCTTTTCCTTCTAAAAAGATTTATAAAAGTGAAATATATTAGATTTTTATGTCAGAATCAGCAAAAACCTTAATAAAATATTTTTGTGATCGTTTCTTGGACATTGATTATTACCCAACCAGTTTGAAATCTGTATTAGATTTAGAAATCGATAAATTAAAGAATATTAACAATGATGATTCACATAAATTCAAGAGAATTGAAATTGAAACACTTAGAGATCTTTCTTTAGTTGAAGTTGGAAATTACGAAAGATTAAGCAAAAAAGCGTTAATTGACAAATCTACTTTTAAAAATGCTTTAATCGCTGCATTTTTGATTGCAAATGCTTGGAATAAACGAAAATCTTATTTGAAAAAACCAAAGATGAAGGTTGTTATAGCTGGGTTAGATTTCGCAGGGAAAACATCATTGATTAATAGATTATTAAATGATTATAATTATAATGATATGATAAATTTAGAACCCACTATAGGAGCTAATGTTGAGGAATATCAATCAAACAAATTAGATTTAATTCTTTGGGATCTTGGAGGTCAAAAAGATCATATTAATGAATATCTTGAATCACCTGAGAAGTTTTTCATCCATGTTGATGTTCTCATTTTCGTATTTGATTCTCAAGATGATCTCAGATATGATGAAGCAGTTAAATATTTGAATGATATCTTAAACATACTTGCTTTTTTAAATGAAAATCCGTATTTTGTAATTTTGTTAAATAAAGCAGATTCTGATCTTATTGATGATCCTGATTTCCAAATAAAACTAGAATACTTAATGGATAAAATATCAAATCTCTTTATGAACAGTGAAAAATCTTGGAATTTTGAAATAATTCCAACAAGTATTTACAACTTTTATTCGAATGAACCTGATATTGCTAGAAGTATTAAAAATATATTTTCAAAAGAGCAGAATATATTAGATTCAGAAAAAATTTTGCCCACTATTGATGATAAGCTTCAAAAAATATTAGATGTAAACTTAAAATTAATGGATAAAGTAGTCACTGAACTGACAGAGGTTAGGCGTATTCTTTTTAGATTAACACCTTCGGATATGTCACAATCACTTTTCTCGGTTCCTTTTGAGAAAGTACCTCTCGATTACGTTTCAAATGATCAAGTTTTAGAAAACAAGAAGAAAAAAAAGAAGGTAAAAGCAAAGAAAGTTATATCAGACAAAAGAAGTAAAAAAGTTGGAGGGCCTCCTAAAAAATTAAAATCTTTAGAACAACCAACTCAAATTCAAGAAGATAAACAAATAACTGAAAGAATAACTACCGATAAGATTAAAAAAGCAAAAGAATCCCTATCAGCTGCTTCTGATCCTTCAAAACCCCCAATAGCTCCTCGTAAAACCACACCACAAACATTAATCAAACTTGAGTCACTAAAACCGCCACTACCTCCACCAAAGCTCATATCCTCAAAGGAATTGACTATTCAAAATCAAAGGAGTCAAATAATTTCAGAATTGAAAGATATCTTCAAAAAACGTGGATTAGTTACACGCTAAATATTAGGTTAGTCACTGTAAGGTGAGTAAGTTGTTCAGCATTAGACTGAGTCTTTTAAATTAAAAAATAAAAGTATAAAAGTAAAAATTCTGACTAAAAGTTTTTTATAAACAATTTCCTTTATTTAAAAAATCTAAAATCATGTTATTCAACCAAAATGACTATAATCTAAATTTAAGGAAAGTTTGCTATTAAAACTTAACTATGTTTAAGCAATTTGAAGATGCCTTTTCTTTTCCTCGGATCATATCATGATGTAGTGATCAACAAAATGGAAATTTTGCATATTTTTGCAAAAGTATAAGAATGCAATTTATGATTAGAAAGCTTCTATCACAATTTTTTAGTCATGAGGATAAGACTTAAAAAGGTTACTCCCCCACAAATTTTTCCTAATATTAAATGAAAATTTGTGGTCGTGATTAAAAATGTAAGTCGCTTTAAATAAAAAAATACGTATTATTCATTTTTTTAAATTGTTCTAAGCAGTAAATTTCTGTAAAATAATCCATTGGTAAATCGGATTATTATATTTAATTCAATTTCTTCAATTTTTTTATCCTGATTTAATTTAAGATTCACCATCTAGATTTACTTATTACTCTATTACATAGAAGGTTATCAAAAGTTATATGGTTTTACAATAACATTTAAATAGGAAAAATCTAAGATTATTATTATCATACAAAAGATAAAATTTTACATACTCTAAGGGGGAAAAGATTAATTGAGTAAATCAAAAATGAAGACCGTTTATGTCATAGAAGATAATGAGAAAAATATGAAACTATTCCGAGCTATACTAAAATTGATCCCAAATGTTGAAATCTTTGAGGAGACTAGGGGCGATTTGGGATACGAATTAATAAAAGCTGGTAATCCTGATTTAATTATTATAGACATTCAATTACCAAAAATGAATGGTATAGAAATATGTAGTAACCTACGAAAAATTGATAAATTTAAGGATGTCCCTATTATTGCTGTAACTTCTTTCGCCATGAAGGGCGATAAGGAAAGAATTCTCGCTGCAGGATTTAATCAGTATATTTCAAAACCTATTAATGTAAAAGAATTTAGAGAGCTGGTAAGCCAATTGTTATCATAAATATTCATATATTTTGTATTATTTTTTTTTTATAATTATTATTATTGGCAGTACTTTTTACTTTTTATTGAAATTAACTGGTTAAATTTTAAGATCATAATCTACCTTTTTAATGATTTAATAATCCTTTTATTTTATTAAAAATTGACATTTCTATCAAGAAGAGAAATCAAATTGAAATTCGATAATTTTTATGAAAATCAAAGAAGGAGAAATTTATATGGAAAATGAAGCACTTCAAGATAAATGGCCCGAAATAGGCGCCTATTGTTGGGGTTGTGGCAGGAAAAATGAGCATGGATTGCAGATAAAGAGCTATTGGGAAGGGGATGAGTGTGTTTGCACTTGGAAACCAAAAAGATATTATTGTGCATATCCCGGCAGAGGATGTGGGGGAATAATTGCGACGATTCTTGATTGTCATTGTCTTAATACTGCCGCTTCAGCAGCTTACCGAGTTGAAGGTCGAGAGATTGGGACAGACCCAGTTAATGCGTATGCTACTGGCACTTTAGTTGTCAAATTTTTACGTCCAACACCATTAAATAAACCATGGGTTTTTCGAGCACGAATAAAGAAAATGGAGGAGCGAAAAACAACAGTAACCTGTTCACTTTTTGTAAAAGAAAAAGAGTGTGCCAATGGAGAAATCGTTGCCGTCCGAATTAAAATGTAAAAATTATACTAGATATTGTAATTTTATTTTTTTTCGTTGAGATATAGTTAATGAGCTTAAGGGATAAGCTTATTTATTTTTTTTAATCTCCTTTTGGGTTTATAGTACTTTTTTCTATTAGTAAAATTGATGTACGAGTTGGAGCCCTTGTTCGATGTCTTACACCCTTTGGTACAGTAAAGCCTTGATTCGGTCTTAGTTCAACTAATTTTTCTTCCAAATCAATTAAAAGGAGTCCATCGATAACGAAAAAGAACTCATCTTCCTTTTCATGTTTGTGCCAATGAAATTCTCCTTCGATGACAGCGAGTCTAACGACAGAATCGTTAACTCCACAAAGAGATAAATTCTGCCATTTTTTGGTACATTCTGCTATTACTTTTGGGATATCAATAATTTCCAAGGGCTTAAATTTTATTTCAAGATCAATTGAATACTTGTTATTTTCACTCATTTTTTATCCCTCTTGTTAAAGAGAAATCTAATATAAAGATAAAGGTTAACCATTATCATTCTTCATAATTTCACTATTTGAGCATTTTTTCAAATAAGTGAAACATCTTAAAAAGAATTATATAATCGGTGGCTTTATATCTTTACGCTTCTTGCTTTTTTCAGTATAATGTTTCTCTTGATATCGCGTATAAAGTCCTAAAATGATAAGAAATAATGAGCTGGAGAAAGATGCAATCCAAAAACTAAGCCATACGATAAAATTTGTAAGATCAAATATCCCTCTTTGAGATACGGTATATGCAATACAGATAAATGCTATAATTGACCAGATTGAACCACATATACAATCAAAATAAATTGCAGCTCTATGAGATTTAAGGGCATCCTCGCTAGGCATAAAAATCTCTTGAATAATTGAAATAGCTTTAGTAGCTAAAGGTTATATTCTTAATATTACAAGTGAAATTAATCATTAATAATTTTTAGTAATTCGAAAGAAAAAAAAATCAATTTTTAGAAAAAAATTGAAAAAAGCTATTAGAAAATTAATGTTAGAAAATTAGCTAGAGTATTGAATCAAGAGCTATTTCTTTAGAGGAGACAACCATTAGCAATCTATTACGACTCAACCAATAACCAAGAAGATATCCTTCAGAACCTTTAATTGATACTTGCTTAAAACTACCATTTTTAGTTTCAGAAATTAATTTTTTCGCTGCAGATAAAATCGCAAGAGCGATTCCTGCAATTTTTACATGTTCAATATCTTGAGAAAGAGTTGATTTGAGAGGCATTCCCTCATTCGATACAATTAATGCTTCTTTAATCTCGGGAAATTTTGAAGTTAATTTTTTTAATATCTTTTTATAATAACGAGAATGAAGCAATTTCATTAGTACCAGTTAAGGTTTTTATCTTTAATTTTTCTTTATTCTTATTTCTTAAATACGCTATTTATTATTATAAAACTTTCTTTTGAATATTTATTAATCTGATATAATAAATTTATTCATGGGATAAATAAATTAGAATGTAAAAGACACTTCAAAGGGAAGATTATTTAATATTTCTTTAACTCTCATTTTAAATTCATCAGAAACAGGTTTAAAGCCTTTACCTGTGAAATTATTTACCGAAAAATGATCAGGATTTACTTCTAATAAATAGTTCTTTAATGCTATAACATCTTCTAAATTATCATTTACATCTTTTAAGAACATAGTATATATACTGAAATAACCATTAAATTCCTTTCTAAATGCTCTAATTCCATCCATGATATCTTGGACATTGACATCTTCATTACATATACATGCTTTATAAAAGGTTGAAGGATTAATAGTATTCAAATTAATTACTATTAAATTACAGGAAGATAGCGCCTCTCGAACTTTTGTGTGTTGGAGTAGTGAGCAATTTACATACGCGCCTATTTTCTGATTTGGAAAGGTCTCCTTTATCTTATTAAATAAACGCTTAAATCCCGAAAACAAGCTAAGATCATTAATTCCTTTTAACCATATATAATCGGGGCTTTCTTTCTTTATAAAATAATCCTCGACCTCTGAAAAGATCTCATCAGTTGGATAAAACTGAAAGTGACTACCATTAGAATTAAAATCAACTGGTAATACTTTACCAAACTTAGGACTATTTTGAATATCTTTTATATGTATATACCCCAAGTAACCACCATTTTATTTTTAAATTATAGGTCTAAGAGAAAAAAGTTAGACCTTTAATCGGATTTTTTTGCATACATCTTTCTATAGAGTGGTAGCCTCTTTTCTTCTAGATCATTCGATTTTTGAAAACACTTTGAAGCCTTCTCATCATTTTCGAGTTGTTCATAACATTCTCCCATTTTTTGATATGTCTCAGATAAATACCATCCTTTAGGGTCAAGCTCTATAGCTCTTTCAAATTTTTCGATTGCTTCAACATATTTTCCTAAATCTTTTAAGACTTCTCCATAAGTATCATAGGAATTTCCATCATCAGGATCAACATTTAATAATATTTTTGCTGTTTCAATTGCCTCCTCTGTCCTGTTTAATTTGACTAGTAAATATAC
>JBATUM010000345.1:0-1583 GCA_049671145.1 Promethearchaeia archaeon | reverse complement strand
TTGATTTACATACAAAACAAGGGGGTGCGGTTCTTTTTTCCACTCATATAATGGAAATTGCTCAAGAACTCTGTGATAGAATAGGTATTATAAATAAAGGTAAAATAGTTGGTATTGGTACAATTGAAGAATTGCGCCAACAATCTAACAAATTAGGTGCAAGTTTAGAAGAAGTATTTCTCAGGTTGACAGAGCAAGATGCCTCTGTAGATGAAATTGTTAAAAGATTAAGAGCATCTTATAAAAGGAAATTCAAAGGTGAAACGAGTTAAGATGGAGGAAGAGGTTAAATATAAATTTTATTCTTTAGCAAAATACCCTAATTTAGAAATATTAATGGATTCTCAACTTGCTTCAGCAGGAGCTAACCAGGCAAAGATATTAGAAAGATATAAGAAAAATAAGAAAGCTATCAAACGCCAACTTATCGCACTTAAAATTGTTTATGGAGTTATGTTTGTGTTTATTCCTTTTTTTTCCGTATGGGGTTATTTAGAAATCATTAGAGGTTATTTATCATCTTCACCTATTGAAACATTATTATTGACTAATAGTTTTGTCTTTGGAATATTTTTTCTGATGTCAGTTCTATATGTTCTTCTTATGGGATTATTTAGTACAAGCTCATTTATGTCCGGTAATGCATTTAAATGGCTACAAACTCTTCCTCTTTCAAAAAAAGTTTTAAAAAAACTTGGTTTTGTAACCCTTTTTCGCAATCTTGATATAGCTCTTATAGCTTTAATTTTAGGATTTCCAACAATCCTGTTAATCATGACACAAAATTTTTGGCTTTTTCTTACTTGTTTAGCTTTATCCACATTAAATGCTGTTTTTGCATTTAGCCTTCTCGTTATTCTATCAGAGAAAATGGCTAAAATATTTTCAGAGTCTAGTGGTGGTTCAAAGAAGGCTAGTATTTTAAGAATAATTACGATGGGAGGTTTTTTCATATTAGCGTTTGGAACCTCTTTCCTACTTTCCTGGTCATTGAATCTTATTGAAGATTTTTTCATAATATTCCCCACCAATGAATCTGCTTGGTTGTTAAATCGCATTTTAAGCTTTATTCCTTTCCCTTTTGGAATAACTTATTTAATAGCCTTTATAGCAAACCCAGTACTCATACCTTCAGACTTGATTCTTACTTCAATGTTTGGTTTTGCTTTATTTATAGGATTAACATTCTTGTTATATAAAGTTGCTATAAAGCAAGTTAGAAGTGTAACCGCTACTGAAATTGAGCTTGATAAAAAGCGAAAGAAGAAATTTATTAGTAAAAAAGAAGTAACTGTAGAAATCAAGACTATTTCAACAGAAAGATCATTTATTCGGAAGGATTTAATATCAACAACTAGAGATTATCAAAGTTTTATTTTTCTAATAATGCCTATTATATACCCGGTTATCCTAGTTCTAAGCATGACGCCTGCTTTTGCTGAGGAAATAATCTCTATTGAGAGCATAATTATTTTATGGTCAATAGTAATTGGGGTGAATCAATTCATACCCTTTATGCTTGTAGCCGGCTTTTTAAATATGGAAGAATCAGGAGCATCTATTTTAGCATCGCTACCATTACT
>JBATUM010000344.1:0-4579 GCA_049671145.1 Promethearchaeia archaeon | reverse complement strand
AGGTTATCTAGGATTATTAGCAGACAATTTTTTTTGGAAAGAAAATTTAAAACACTTATCAAATTTTCCAATTTTTTTATGGCATCATCATCGTTTTCTAGATGTTTTCCAAGTATCTCTTCATGTGCTCTGGTTCGAAAACCACTATGATCTGAGAGCAAATCAATCATCCAGTAGATATAATCAATCGGAAGGTCAATATTAGGATTATTTAAAAAAACAAAATCGTATTCTTTTATAAAAAATTTAAAATCTCTTGCAAAATTGGGAACTTTCTCCTTTATTTTCAACATTAATTCTGTATGAGTTTTTGATTTCTTAATGAACTTTATAGCATTTGCGAAATTTTGATTAAAAATATCTTTAAGATCCTCCTGTATCTCAATGAACTCTATGAATTTCGTGATAAATTTATAACCGATTTGATACGGAAAATTGCCAGGTGAGTTCCCCAAATCTATGATAATTTTTCTATATAATGTGACTATATTAAGAAAATCTACTTCTGAAGGTGCCTCCAAGTATGCACATTCCAAATAATCTATATCTAAATCTCTTGATTTTTTATTTTTCGCGCTATCGTAGATATATAATGCAATAGTGGTCTTTCCAGTTCCACCACTTCCATTTATTGGAATCCATGCAGATTTATGATTATAATTAGTAGCAACTTTTTCGATTCCATTTTTAATTATTCCTATTTCTTCATCACGGCCTAAACAAAATTTAGGCAAACTATCTCTTGAACATACAGGGTTTCTTGGGAAGGGATTAGGATTATTTAAAAGTTCAGACTCAATTAAGGCTCTATAGCGTTCATTTTCACGATCTATAAAATTATAAGTCATTTTCTCCCCACTATGAATTACCTTTTCACTATTAAATAATAAAATGTCTTTCCTGTAGGACTTAATAATTGATATTCAGTAGGGCTCCCACCTGGTTGTAAATCGAAAATTTGTTTGCGATACAATTTCAAAATTATTTCTTCAAAATCTTTTTCACTAATATTATAACTTTTTATTATGATTTCTTTTAAATCTTTAAGAGCAATATTACCCTTAATTTGTTGTGCAGAAGATCTTTGCTTTATAAATTTCACAATTTCTTTTTCTAATTTCTGAATATTTCTTGGTTTTAAATCGCTTTTTTTTTTAATTTTTAATTCGGAGCTATACCGAATAGTTTTTAATTGCTTTTCAATGATGCTTATCCTCTTTTCAAGATTCAATAGTGAATTCTTAAATTTTATAAAGTCATTTTGCTCTATAATAGATTGAGATGATAATCCTAAAGACGGTTTTCTTGGTAATAATGCTAATTTTTCTTGGTGGTATTTTGAATTAATATGTGAGGTTGAGTTTGGATTTTTTAGAGTTTTTCCACAAATTTTACATGTCGGCATAACAATGTCTCGGATCTCTTATTTATTTTAGTCTTTAATATAATTTTAGCTGTCTTTGCTTAAATATTATTTTCTATTTACATTTAAATATTGATTATTAAAGGATACCTTTATGACTATCTGACAGTTAGAAATCCTTATTACTAAAATTCACTTTTAAAAATTCATCTGGATAATTTAAGGCATTAAAAAATAGAGGTGTACCAGAAAAAGACAAAGGCGAGATTGGACCAATGGTCATAAAAGGGTATTCTCTTTTTCCCAATCCACTTTGAGGATCTTTAAACATTTGGTATAATCTGATAGCTTCTTTTGCACCTCCAATTATCTCTTTTAAAGCTTGTCTTTCCACACCCCATCCAAGACCAAATCCAAAAATATAAATCCTTATCTGATTAATTATCTCTCTATCTAGACTTGAAAGACTTTGGCTAATAAACATCCAACCTAAACCAAATTTTCTTGTTGTTCTAACGGCATCGATAAAAATTGATTTAATTCTGCTAATCGTATCAATTTCAGGTCGTCCTCTCGGAGCTAATCTATGAGCTTCATCTACAACAACTAAGGAATTTAAATTCCCTCCCTCTTTAAATTTACTTTCTGCTTGTATTGTGATTTTACTTAAAAACTGTTGTATAGCAATTAATTGTATCTGGTCATTCCAAAATATTTCTTTCGTTTTTCCTTGTGAAGATATATCAATTATTACCAATGGGTTTCCTTCTGATGTTTCTTTAAGGAGTTTAGTAAGTCTAACATTTTCTTCGCTCTTATAACTAAATAATCTCGTAATAGATGCCCATATGTGATACATCTCATCAAAATTTAGACTCTTCCATACTTCTTTTACCCTTTCCCGTGGTCTTTCTGTAAAAATTATATTTTTTAAGAACACATCTTTAGGGATTTGGTACCAAAGGCGTTTAAATGATTCCTTTTTATAAAAATTCCAAGGCTTGATTTCCTCATTTAAAGTACCTTTTCCTCCTTTAAGTAACTTTATTGCTTCTTCAGTAAACCGAGGCCAATGATCTTCAAATGTCATTCTTAATCTATGAAAAAAACCAGATGCACTTAATAAATCCATGAGAAAAAGTTCATTAAAGTCAAATACTAGGTTTTGTAAATTAAGAATCTTGATTTTTCGTCCAATTTTCTTTTCATAAGTATTTTTTATTAATTCATTTGAAGAAAATTCCAAAGAGAATTCACCTTGGGGATCTAAGATGAAAATTGACATATTCTTATGACGGGCATATCCAGTTATTATCATTTTAGCTAAGAAAGATTTACCTGAACCTGTTTTTCCGAAAATACCAATATGATATGCTTCTCCTAACCCAAATTTACCCGTGTCGAAATGTTTTAACCACATTGGTAAAAAAATCTCCGTTCCATAAATCTTACCTAAATGAAATAATTCTCTTTGATAGTCTAAGAGTAAACTGTCCATAATTTTGGCTTCGAATAATTTTATACGCGTTCCCGTTGATGGAACCGTCCCAAAAATACTAGGATCAACTGAATCATTCCCTATAGAAAAAACTGAACTTATTATCATTTTTGCTGTATGAATATCTTGTTTTTCAGTAATGGGATCCACTCTTCCTCTTTGTCTAATAATTCCTCTCATTGTTGCATCTTGAGTCCATATATTCTGCATTAAAATTTCAGTAATTTGACCCAATGCATAGTGATCCTTACCATCTTGGAAATAGTTAAAAACACTAAATTTTCCAACTAAACCTTTATTAACAGCAGTGCCTAGAATATCTACGGTTAACTCACTTGTAGAAGAAGGTGATCCAATTACTCCAATATTTTCTATTTGATCAAAAATTTTCTTAATATCTGTCATTATACTCACTCACTTACCCCATTCGGTTCTATAACCATGCATAGCAAAATATAAATCTGAATATTTCCCATCCCAGTTCAAGCTCATTTCTTGTGTAGTTGTTTTTCTTATGGCTGGAAGTGCTTTCCTTAAATGTTTTACCATTCTGTCTGCTAAATATAAAGGAAATGGTTCTAATAGTCCTGGAACACTACACTGAAGTTTTATAGATTCCAGTAGTATAGATAATCTATTTTTATTATGGGCTACATTAGGAGATACTTCAAGTCTTAATGCAGGAACGTGATCATGTGGACGATAATAAATAATACAAAGTTCATCTAAATATTGGGTAATTTCCTTTATAATAGATTGTGTATTCAATGGAGCTTTTTCAATATACCATCTTCTCGCACCTTTTTCAGCTTTAATTGGTCCCACTACTTCACCTGGTTTTAAAATAAAAGATAATAATCCACGATCTTCATAACTATTATTAAGATTAAGAATATTATGAGTTATTTCTTGCCTGGTTGTATATTTTGGTACAGCTGAATAGATTTGGTCAGATTTCTCAGATTTGATTATTTTTATGTATGCGTCTAAAGCATTCTTTAATCTACTTTCAAATTCTGAATTCAAATCTTCCACCGTTTCTCCAAGGGCATTAAGTGCAAAATTTATATATACTAAAGGTGTTGCGAAAGATCCATCAAGAAAAACAACACTGTGGGGAGCCTTAACCGCGATTGATAATTCCATACACATCATTATAGCTTGAGCTAGAAATTGCGTTGCGTTATTATGGGTGATAGTAAGAATTTTTGAATAATGTCTTGGTCTTGGCCAAAATCTAACTTCTGTAGGTGGTGCTAAGCCTTCAACTGCCACACTTGCTGAAGCGACTATATCTGTGGAGAGCAATTTTTCAATAGAAAAAGAACCATCTACAGCACAAGATGTAGGGTATGTAGGAGGAAGCATTATTTCGGAGTCTTTCTTTAATAAATCTTTTTCCTTTAACTTCTCTCTAGCACTTTTTTTGATTTTATATAGATTTTGAAATGATTCTGAAAGCTTAAATCCTATAGTATCACATTGACTGAGCATATCTACTACAAGAGTTTCAGGAAGTTCACTAAAAGGGTCCTTATGTATGATTTCAGTCATTATTAAAGGATAAAATATGAAGTTTATCTAACAAGAATTTTCGATTTAACTATTAAGGAATTGGTTTTGTCCTATATAATATTGAATAATATCGATATATGTAAAAAATTTTAACACTATCAAATTTTAAGAAGTCTATAGTAGCGTTCCGAATCTTTTTTTAT
>JBATUM010000343.1:0-18461 GCA_049671145.1 Promethearchaeia archaeon | reverse complement strand
CTAATGATGAATTTAATAATGCTTACCCTCTTTATAATTTAACAAACGCGAGAGTAGGGAGATTATTAATCCCACTTTTGGAAAATCCTAAAAAAAATACCATCGTGTGTATAACTGGATTTATTGGAAGAAATAAAATAGGATATACTACAACATTAGGAAGAGGAGGTTCCGATTATACAGCAACAATATTAGCTCATTCTATTTACGAAATGGGAAGTGATAAGGATATTAAAGTAATATTATGGAAGGATGTTGATGGATTATTATCAATTGATCCTAATTATATCCCACAAGCATCCCTGATTCGAAATTTAGATTATGAAGAAGCAAAACATATTGCAAATTTTGGAGCAAAAGTCTTGCATCCCAAATGTTTAGAAGCTATTGAGAAAAATAGGATTCCATTAGAAATTAGGAATTTTGATAAACCTTTAGAGAAAATAGATTATACAACTATTTCAGGATATACAGATAAAAGTTTTATAAAAGGAATTTCTGCTGTTGAGGATGCGATAATAATTTCTATAACTTCTGGAAGTTTGGTTGATGTTCCAGGAGTATTAGCAAAAATATTCAAAATTATGAGCAAAAATAGTATTAGTGTTTCTTTAGTCGCTCAAAGTGCTTCAGAAATTAGCACTTCATTCATAGTAAAGAAAGAAGATGCTGAAAAAGCACTTAAGGCGTTAGATAAATCAGGATATTTTTCAGACTTCTTTGAGATAAAAAATGAAGAAGTGGCAGTAATTAATATAACTGGTTTAAAAGTTTTAGATAACCTAACAAAAGTAAAAATATTCCAAGCATTAGAAAAGAGGCAGATTAAAGTAAAAGCTTTAACCCAAGGTATTGAAGAATTAAATTTTTCAATAGTTATAAGTAAAGGGAAGCTTATTGATGCTATTGATGTTATTCACAATGATTTGTATGAAGATTTTGAATAGTTATATATCCTTTAGAAACAATTTAGTAGATTTAATACATTATAACTGTTTTATTTAAGAAATAAGTTGCAATCAATTATTACGTTCGGGAATCAATAATTCTTCTAGTTAATTCTGTAAATGCATCATCAACATTAATACCAGTTTTAGCTGAAGTTTCAATATATATGCTTTTTTCTTTTTCCGCAAAAGAGCTGGCTTCATTTCGATCAATTACAATTCCAACGTCCTCAAGTAAGTCTGCTTTATTCCCAATCAAAACAAATGGGATATTTTCTCCAGCAAATTGGCGTATTTCGGTAAGCCATTTCCTTGTTTCTGTGTATGTTTGTTCTCTTGTTAAATCAAAAACTAATAGAGCTCCAGCAGCTCCCTTATAAAATGTTGATCTAATGAATTCAAATCGCTGCTGTCCTCCGATATCCCAAATACTTAAGGTAGCTATTTCTCCCGATCTGAATTCTACGTCCTTGGTCAAGATGTCTACTCCGACAGTTAACTTATAGTTTGCCGCAAATCGATTCTTTATAAACCTTTGGACCAAACTCGTTTTTCCAACGGCTGCGGCTCCGGTAAGCAATACTTTTAATTTAAAACTTGACATAATGTATCTTTACTTGACTATAATTCTTATATTATTTAAAAAATATTTAATGGTATATAAATTATTATCGTAATAGTTATTTAAGAATTTATTTAATTCTTTTTTAAAAAGTTATATTATTCTTGTTAAAGATTTAATGTATCTATTTCTTAAATATTTTTATACAATTTTTAATCAGTAAACTATTAAATAATTGATTTTAGTGGATTTATTTTGATTTCTATACAATTTTATAAATACTATTGTAAACCAAGAGATATTTAAGTAGATTTTATACTTGGAATTTAATATTATCTTTTAGGAATATCTTTATACCCTTTTAGATTTGGAAAAAAATCTAAATTTAAATGGGGAAAATACATTGCTTCGACATATTCTCGTTGAAAATTCTTCTCTAAAGCGATTTCTACATAATCAACATCTTCTAATAGGTTCTGAGCTTTCATTCTGAGTTCTTTATTTAATAAACAATTTATTGCACCAATTCCCGCCGCATTACCTATTTGAAAAATTCTCTCAGATGGGATATCTGGAATCATTCCAATAAATTTTGCACTCTCTTTGTTTATATAATTTCCAAAAGCTCCCGCTAATAATATTTGTTTAATTTTATTACTCGTTTTATAGTTTTTTCTAAGATAATCAAGTACTATTCTTGTCCCTGAAAAAAACGCTGCTTTTGCCATTTGAATTTCTCTAATATCTTTTTGTGAAAGTGTAATTTCTCTTCCAATAGCAGTTTCAGTTTTTTTAGCAATAACAAATTCTAGATTTTTATCCTTCTGTAAGAATCTATCACTATCAATCAATTCTTTGTTAAAATTCCCACTACGTGTTAACACTCTAGATTTTAATAATTCAGCTATAGCATCTATTAATCCAGAACCACAGATTCCAATAGGTTTTTTATTTTTTATGGTGGTAAATGAGACATCTAAAGTTTGAGGATCTATGTTAATTGTATCTATTGCGCCTCCAGCAGCTCTCATTCCATCTTTTATAAGGGCGCCTTCTAAAGCAGATCCTGCGGCACAGGACCCGGTAGCTAAAACATCCTTATTTCCTATAATAATTTCACCATTCGTACCGATGTCTAATGCCAAGGTTAAATCAAGTTCTTCATCTATTTTAGAGGAAATCATTACTCCAATAGTATCTGCACCAACAAATCCTGCTATTAAAGGTAAGACATAAATATTTCCATAGGGATGTATATTTAATTTTACATTCTTAGGGGGTATATTTAACGCTTGTTGAACTACAGGAACATAAGGACTCAATCCAATACTTACAGGATTTAATCCTAAAAAGAGGTGATGCATAACAGAATTACCAACAACTGAAACTTCAAATATTTGTGAGGGATTTATTTTTGCTTTGGAGGATAATTTCAAAATTAATTTATTGAGTGCTTCAACAACAATAGAATTTAATTTCTGAAGCCCACCTCTATTATCTTTAACATAAGTAATCCTAGTAATTACGTCTTCTCCATAAGCGGTTTGAGGATTTAACATTGATGCAACAGCATATGTTTTCCCATCATTAAGGTTGATTAAATATCCTACTATCGTTGTGGTTCCAATATCAAAAGCCACCCCATAGTTTTCCTCCACTTTGTTTTTGGGTTCGCAATGTATTATCTTAGAAGCATTTAATATTGTAATTGTTAACTCATCAGAATGTTCTCTCAAAAGTTCTGGAATATTTTTTAATACTTCGAGCTCAACCTCATAATCTCCTGTTTTTCTTTGATTTTTCGATATAGAATTAATAACTGAAAGAATTCGTTCGAAATCAGGGATGGGATTATCAAGTGATGCATTTTCAACACTTATAAAAAATTTTTTAACATTAGGAAATATTCTAATTTCTTTTTTGATACCTGAAGTTAATATTTTAAAATCTTCAATCAATAACTCATCAGGTAAGTATATAGTAACTTGTGGGGGCTTAGACAACTTTAAATGTTTTAATTTTGCTTCATTAATATTAGTTTGACAAGCTAATCTCCAATCTTCTGCTAATTCAGTATTATTTAATATTTCTATTTCAGATTGTGAAGGAGAGTTTAAGATTTCCTTTCCTTTTTTAATCTGAAGTTTACATTTTCCACAACTACCTACACCTCCACATAAGGTTCTAATTTGAATACCTGAGTCTATTAAAAAATGATATATAGTCTTTTCTTTTGGAAAGTAAAATCTTCTAGAAATAGGTTCTACGTCCAAAATAATATTATTGTTATTATTTTCCATATCTGAATCTCATTAAATAATATTAAAACTCTAATGAGAAATTAGAGATAATAATTTTTGTATATATAAAAAATTTTTAACTTATTTAATTTACATAATTTAATTGGCAAGATATAAAAAATTTATTTGATAAAAGGGTTTAATTTATTGTAGGAATAGAAAAATGTTTTTAGTCATCAATTTATTCCCAATTAAAAACAATTTGGGGAGAAGTATTTAGAATGCAGAATAATGAATTTTTAGCTCAAGAAGCCCTCAAGTACTTAGAGAAAGCTCAGAGATTTGAAGCGGAAGGACAGGCACAGGAAGCTATTGAAAATTATCAATTAGCTGCCGATAATCTTAAAAAAAGTGGTTACATGATGCATAGAATTAGTGAGTTGTATGATAGAATAGAGGGTTTAAAAACTTTCATGCGAGAACAGAAATTATATCGGCATGAACAACTAAGTGCCCAAATTGAAAAACTTCAGGATCAGGCTTTTGTTATAATTGACAGAGCCAATCAACTAGAATCAGATGGAAGTTTTCAAGATGCAATCGAGCGATATAATTCTGCTATAAAGTTATTAACTCAAGCTGGATGGTCTGAATCTCAATTACAAAATCTAAAAATGAAAGTTGCTGCTCTTACAGATAAGGATAAAACTCAAAAAACTACTAAGAGTGATGAGGATATGTCAATACCCCAATTTTCGCAAATTGGAGGGAAACCTCAGGTAGTGGACGCTTTTGGTGAAAAAAAGAGTATCGAAAAGGCAGATCAACTTAGAAAATATCAAGAAATGAAAGCAAAACAAGAGAAAGCACAAAATGATGCTTTTAGATATATTGATAATGCTAAATTCTATGAGAAAAATAAAAAATTTGATGAAGCAATTGAAAACTATGAAAAAGCAGTTGATTTATTAAACTCAATCGGATGGAAAGACCAGACGCAAAATATTCAATTTATAATTGAAAAGCTTAGAAGAGAGAAAGAAACTCATAAAAGATTTGAAACCGAACAAAGCATTGAAGAACCTTATGGGATTCATGATTCTGAAATTGGCTCCCAAATACTAACAAGTAGTTCTAAAGTAGTCGAATTTGAGTCTAAAAAAAGATCTGAGGAAGATATACAAATTGAAGCATTTAATTTGATCGATTTTGCTAAAAAACTAGAAAGAGAAAAGGAGTACAAAAAAGCTATCGAAAAATTTCAGAGGGCTATAAGATTATTTAAATCGATTGAATGGGATTCATACATCCAACCTGTTAAGAATTTTATAGATGACATAAAGGAAAAACAAACTAAAGAAGAAGAATTAGTGGTTATACGAAAAAAGAGAGAAGATAATCTTGAAAAGATACAGAGTACGTTGTATCTAAAAGAAAGAGATCATATTGTACAGGCAGCTAAAGATTTTGATGTTAAACGTAGAGAGCATGAACAAAAAAGACAATTGCAATTGGAAAAGGAGAGTCAATTTTTTGCTTTTTTAGATAAAGCTGATAATAAACTCCAGCAACATCAAGATTTTAATGGGGCAATTAAAGAATATCAAAATGCGTTAGAAATACTCCTTGATCTTGGATCAGGTTGGGAATCTTATATTCCAACAATTAAAACAACTATCGATAGCGTTAAGAAACTAAGAGAGACGCAATATGAAAAGGAATTTGAAGCACAGAAAAAATTAGAGGAAAAATCAAAACAAGAATTAGAATTTCAGAAGCAAATTTCAACTCTATTAGAAAAAGAACGAAAAAAGTTAAAAGAAAAAGAAATAGATATACAATTGGATAAGGATAAGAAAGGATATGTTGAGTGGCGTAAAGATTCCGCGTTTAAAGCGCTAGATGAAGCCCAAAAGTATATTAAAATAGGGGATTTAGATAAGGCAATTTTAGCGTATCAAAATGCGGGCAATATCTTTGCGGGAATTCAATGGCATGAAGAAATACCATTGATAAAAGCATCGATTAAAGAATTAGAAAATATGAAGAACGAAATTGAAATAAAAAAACAAAAAGATATTCAAAGCGAAATAGAAAGACAAAAAGAAGAATATGAATTTCAATTAAGAATTTCGACTCAGTTAAGTTCAGAACGAGATAAACTGAGAAGAAAAGAAGTAAAATTAAGAGAAAAAGATAAAGAATTGGAATATCGACAGAAAAGGAAGAAGGATGCTTTTAACATATTAGATCAAGCTCAAAAGTATATCAATGAAGCTAATTTCGATAAAGCAATTGAATATTATCATATTGTTGCTAATATTTTTGCTGAAATTCAATGGAATGACGAAGTAGAATTTATAGGGAATGCAATAATAGAAATTGAAAATCAAAAAAGAGAACTTCTCTTAAAAAGGCAAAGAGAACTACAACGAAAGCTTGATAGAGAAAAAGAAGAAAAGGAATTTCAGATAAATATTGTAGAGCAGCTAAAAATACAAAAGGAGAAGTTTAAGCAAAAAGCTTTGAAATTGAGAGAGAGAGATAAAGAATTAGATTATCGTAAGCAAAAAAGAGACGAGGCTTTTATTCTGATTGAAAAAGCACAAAATTATCTTTCATTAGGCAGATTTAACGAGGCGATTGAAACCTATAGGACTGTCGCCAATATTTTTGCACAGATACAATGGAAGGAAGAGATCCCTATAATACGTAACGCAATCATGGAAATTGAGACAAAAAAGAAAGAAAAGGAACTATTAGAACAAAAACGTATTGAGGACGGTGTTAGAAAAGAATTGGAAAATTTAAAATTTTTTAATCGAATAAAACGCCAAAGAGAAATTGAAATTGTTAAAACACAAAAAGAACAAGAAATGTTGGCTAAAAAAAAAGAGTTATCTGCTCAGCAACTTCCTAAACAAGAACAAGCATTTAAGTTGATTAATGAGGGTGATTCTTTATTGAATCTAGAAAGATTTGAAGATGCTATAACAACATATCAACAAGCGTTAAATTTGTTAAATAGTATTGATTGGAAGGGTGGATATGTAAAACTAATTCGAGAAACAATTAATGAAATCAATTTCAAAAAAGAAGAAAAAGAAAAAGCAAAACTAAGAGAAAAAGAGATTGCAAGAAAACAAATTGAAGAAGAAAGAAAATTTGAAATTAAACTTGCTGACCAAATGCGTGGAGAAAGGGAAAGGTTAAAGGCAAAGAAAATTGAAATCAAAAAGAAAGAAGAAGTAATAGAACAAATAAATTCACTTAAGAAAGAAGCTTTTGATTTAATGGATAAAGCTGAAGGTTTATTGAACATAGGATTGTATGAGCAAGCAATTGAACTTTATCACCAAGCAGAATTAGTTTTAAATGAAATTCAATACCCTACAGATGCAATTAAAGAATTAATTTTAAATATCCAAGAGAAGAAAAGAGAAAAAGATTTAGCGGGACAATATGATTTAGAACAAAAAATGAGGAAAGAGGAAGAAGAGAAAATTTTCCAACAAAAAATTGTAGAATCTATGAAATTTGAAGGGGAGAAAATAAAAAGCAAACAAATTAAGATAAGAGAACGTGAAATTCTTAAAGAATATATGGACAAAAGGAAAGAAGATGCTTTTGACCTCTTAGACCAAGCTGAAAACTTTTTAAAAGCTGCTCTATATGATAAAGCACTCGAATTTTATCATAGTGCAGAATTAATTTTAAATGAAATTCAATTTCCAACTGAATCTGTACGAGAAATGATTTTAAAAGTAACAGATAAGAAAAGAGAGCAAGAATTAGAGAAACAAAGGGAATTAGAGATTAATATTCAAAAAGAAAAAGAACAACAGAAAATTAATAAAAGATTAACTGAGCAAATAAGTAGAGAAAAAGTAAGATTACAGGGAAAGCAAATTAAAATACAAGAAATGGAAAAAATCAGGGCTAAAGTGGAAGAAAAGAAAGAAGAGGCATTTAAGATTTTGGAAAACGCTGAAAATTTCATCAAAGCAAAGGATTATGATAACGCAATAAATACGTATAGACGGGTCATGTTAATTTTAAATGAAATACAATTTCCAACTGATTCTATTACTGAGATGATACATAAGGTAGAAAATCTTAAAAAACAGAAATTAATCCAACAACAAGCAAAATTAGAAAGAGAACTAGCAAAAATTGAAGAAGAAAAGAAATTAAGAGTTCTTATCGAAGAAAGAAGAAAATATGAAAATGAAAAGCAATTAGCACAAAAAATAGCACTTCAAGAACGAGAAAGGCTGGTTCAGGAGCAATTAAGCAATAGAGAGGCAGCATATTCTCTTTTAGAAAAAGGAGGTAATTATCTTATAAGGAAAATGCCAGATTATGATAAAGCTATTTCTTTATATAATCAGGCAAGGAAAATTTTAGCTGAAAAAGTCGGTTGGGAACCTGAAATAAATAGTATTAATATTTTAATAAAGGATTTAGAACAAGAAAAGAAAAATTTAATAGAAAAGAAAAAACGAGAAGAAAAAATACGAATTCAAAGACAAAGGGAGTATGAAAAATTCCAAGAAGAAATTAGACAGAGACGTGAAGAGTATTTAAGAAGGAAAAGAGAACAACAGAAAAAGATGAGACAATTCAAACAACAACAACAATATACCGATCAGCTAAGGGATGAAGGGTTAAAATTAATAGATGAGGGAAAGCGCCTATCCATCCATCATGATTTCGAAAAAGCCTATAATTATTTTGAACAAGCGATTGCAAAATTTAACGAAATTGGTTGGGATGAGCAAACAAAATTTATTGAGAAAGAAATTGAAAATACTAGACTACTCCAAGAAAAAGTTAAAGAAGAAGAAAAAAGGGTTCAAAAAATATATGAAGAATTAATAAGCAAAAAACGCTTAGAAGAAATTCGATTAAAAGAAAAAGGGATAAAAATTCAAGAGACTATTGGTGAACTAAGCGACATGACTGGTGGAGTTTCACAATTAATCAAACAACAAATTAAAGAACAGAAATCAAAACAAAAGGAAGAAAAAGAAATAGAGAAGAAAGCAGCAAAAAAATTTAGGAAAGATATGGAGGAATTAATCAAATTAAAACAAGAACTTATAGATGAAATTAAGAGATCTAAGGAGGATGCTGCTAAAAAAAGAGAAGATAAGCAGTTAACAAAGGATAAAGTAAAAGCTGATGAAATTAAAGAAATGTTAAAGGATTTAACTAAAAAGAAGAAGAAGTAATTATCCTTTATTTCTTACTAACATTTTATTTCTAAAATTAAAGTTTAATTTTATCACATAAATTAAACCAATAAAATTTACAATGAATATGCCAACAAAGATTATGTTTCTATATTCAAATACTAATCTTATTAAAAATTTGCCCGTTTCTTGATCAACTAATTTTACTACTAAATAATAATCGTGAAGGTTAATTACATAAATACCCATTCTTTTGTTTAATCTATTTAATGAGAAGGGGTTAATAGTGTGAGATACTAAAACAGGGTTTCCATATTCATCTGGTTCCCTATCAAATATATACATTTCTGCTTCTGTGTTATTAAATTGGATTAATTCGAAGAAATAATGATTTGATGGTAATGTTATCGGAATGCAATATACTGTCTGATTTTCATTTAATGAAAACTCAATTTGTGTGTTTTGAGAAATCAAAATTGGATTTTTTAATGCATCTAAAGCAGCATAACCTTGAATAATTCCCCACCCTTGAATATTATCTTTAATTACTTTTGGATCAATAGTTCTAAAAGAAGTGAGAGAAATTATATTCTTAAGTTCAGATGGTAATAAGTCGTTGTTCTTTTCAAGTAGTAGCGCTGCTAAACCTGCTACAAATGGAGTCGCTGCAGATGTGCCAAATCCATATCTAAAATCATTAGGAGGATCATCAGGATTAGCTCCATATACATTAATAGCAGGAGCACAAACATCTGGTTTGATGAAATCATCATAAGTCGGCCCTTTTCCACTCTTATAATACATTACTCCCTCATAATCTACACCCCCAACAGCTAGTACTGATTTTGCCGAAGCAGGAGCATCTATTGTACCCAAGCCGTCATTTTCTGGATTGTCTCCATGATTTCCAGCAGCCGCTATTACCAAAATACCTTCCGCTGTTAGTCTTTCAATAGCATCTTCAATTTGCTTAATATATTCAATATTTAAGGAGGTAGGAGTAATTCCAAAACTCATACTTGCAATTCTTATATGATATTTCATTTTATTTTCAATAATCCAATCAATAGCTTTTGATAGAATAGGTAAAGTTGTAACTAATTCCCCATTATCTTCATTAAAGAGTTTAAGTATTACAAAATTAACTCCTGGAGCTACTCCTCGATAATTTGTGCTGTTGCCCCCCAAAATTGAGGTTACCCATGTTCCATGCCAATGAATATCAAAAGGATTTAAAGTTTGATTATCAATAGATTCATCATAAAACGCTTTTAATCTTATACTCCAATTATTTGAAAAATCATTCGTAAATACTGAATGATTTGGGAATATACCTGTATCTAATACAGCAACGGTTATATTATATCCCGTTAAATTATGATTCCAAATATTATTAGATAATCCGATATATTCTTGAGCATCATAAGCAATATTTATTACATTATTACTTGATACGCCATTAAAATCTTTCCCATTTTCGGAAAAGGATTGATTGAAATTTAGACATTCTGTTATTGGATAATTATTATTATTTAAAAATGTAAATGTAATTAGAGGGAATGAAATAATTAATAAAAATAGGAATAATTGTTTTTTCAAATATAACACTAAAAGAATTTATATTCTTTTGATATGTTAATATACTCATACTATAATTAAATATTGCCATTTTAAAATGAAGGAACATAAAGAGGATGTTTTAAAATCTCGAATGTATGCAAGGCAACAACTAATTGATGGTTGGAACCAGGAAACTCTTGAGGATTCATGTATAATGGTTGTTGGGGTTGGAGCTCTTGGATGTGAAATTGCTAAAGATTTTGCTTTAATGGGAATAGGAAAATTAGTCTTAATAGATTTAGATACTGTAGAAACATCAAATTTATCCCGCCAAATGTTATTTAGACCTGGAGATGAAGGACGCCCTAAAGCAGAGGTGGCCGCAGAACGGTTAAAAGAAATGAATCCATATTTAGAAGTTGACTTTTACTTTGAAAAGCTACAGAAATTGCCTATGTCAGTGTATGAAGAATCAGATGTAATTATTGCTGCACTAGATAATTTTAACGCACGATTAGATTTAAATAAGATATGTCTTAGGTTGAAAAAACCAATGATTGAAGGGGGAACTGTAGGTTTTGAGGGGCACGTCCAAATTGTAATTCCTGAAGGATCTGGAATTGAATATAAAGGTAGAGATATTGAAATTGAAAAAATTGTAGAGAGTAAAATGTGGGAAGTGGAAAGCCCTGATTATTTAGATGCTTTAAAAGAAATTGAAATCTTAGAGGAATTGATTGAGAAAATTAAACGCGAAAAAATTGAACCCATAAGAGCTTACATTCAGAAACAAGTTGAGGAGGAATTTGATGCGAAATATGTTGAAAAAGTTTTAAATTTAACTCCTTGTTATAGGTGTGTTGTCCCAATTCCTCCTGCTGACGACAAGTTAGTTGCTGCATGTACCTTAAAAGGATTACCTAGGAATAGAAACCATTGTGTGATAAAAGCTGAAGTAAATTTTGAAAAAAAATATGGATTTAAACCGGATATGAACGTAGATGACGATGTTATAAAGTTAAAAGAAATTGCTCAGGAGGAATTGGAAGCATTAAGACAACGAGTTTTTAATGAGAATGTCCCTCCTGAAAAATTGGAAACTCTTAGTCCTGAAGAAATCCAAGATTGGAAATACAATATAACAGAAACATTCGGTCCAGATTTTAAGTTTGAAGAAATGGAGAATATACTTGGAAATAAAATTGCTGCGATCCAATCGGTTAGTTCAGTTATAGCCAGTATACAATCACAAGAGGCACTAAAAGTATTGTTAAGATTACATGGTAGAAATGTCGGACCTCCTATGGATCCTCCCTATGTTAATTATAACGGTGTGTATGGTCAATTTGATCACCTTGACATTGTTAAAAGAGAAGATTGTTTAGCCTGTGGCGAAATAGAAGGTGAAGAGAATATACAAATAGTTGTTCCATTTGATGCTGATATAGGATATATTTTTAAAGCCATGAGAATAATTGGTCATGAATTAGAACCAATATTATGGATGATTACAAATCCAGTCAACAAAGAAATATATTGGAATCCGTATATACCTTCAATGAAAGACCCAAATATTAAGTTAACATCTTTAAAAATAAAAAATAATGATATTCTTACATTAACACCATTAGGCCAAGCGAAGGTAGAATCAGAAATTAAGAAATATAATATAATTATTACTTACATGTAAGTTCCATAAGTTATTTTTTTACAATTTTCAATATTTTCTTTTAAGATTCTTTACAAGTTCTATTAATTCGTCGACAAGGAAGGAATTTATCCCTGCATTTTGACCAGTAAGTAAATCCTTGTCCAAGTCCCCTATAAATACCATTTCTTCTTTTTTTACACCAAAATAATCCTTTATTTTTAATAGCCCTTCAGGTTCTGGTTTCCATTTTCTTACATCCTCTCTTCCCACGATAAAGTCTATTTTTTCATAAATATTTGCTAACTTTAAGGACTCAATTATAGTCCTTCGCGTATTCAAAGAAAGAACTGCTAATTTTGTATCTTCTTGGACTCCAAATAAAATTAAATTATTAATAAAAAAAACAGATTCCTCAATCGGAACATTTTCCTTTATATTTTCTAATTCATATTGGCGAATAATTTCAAAATTCTTTTGTAGTTCCTCTTCATCATTTCTTTTAGCAATATTGCTTAAACAAGCAGAGATGCTCCTAAATTGACACTCTTCTTGATAATACTCAGAATATCTTTCTACTAACGCATCTTTTAAAGAATGCCAATCAGCAGCTAATTTTACAATTGTACCATCTAAATCAAATACTATTACTCTTTTTCCTTGAAAGGATATCATATCTTAATACTAATCTCTATTAAATATGTTTTAGAAAAATAAAATGTAAATTAGTTTTATTATGTAAATTATGAATATATGAAGATTAGTTAATTTTACTAGTAAAACAACTTCACTTTTTTTAAAAAAATGACGCCTAGACTTTTATGGCATTATATGTTATTATTTATTAGGATTCAATAGAGGGTGTGAAAATATTGGCTTTAAAAGATAAACCGTGGTTAGCTGGATTAATAGCAGGTATTTGTGGGATCTTAAGTTTTGCTTTACCAACTGTATTTGGTTCTTTAGAAGGGGTACTATACGGAGTTTGGATGTGGGGTCTTTATTCTGGATCAATGGGGGGAGTTACAGTAACATTATTTTTACCTGATGAGATAGGATTAATTGTTTCAATACCAACATTAATTTCATCCATAATTATATGCATAACATACATCATAGCTCGACCGTTTAAAAGAGATAAAAAATTGGGAATAATTTGGGCAATATTAGGGGCCATAATGTTTTCACTATTAATTTTTTACTTTACTCAACGATGGACAATCTTTATATTACCAGGTGTTTTTCCATTTCATTTAGGATTTTATCTCAATACTTTGGCCGGAATTTGGGCTTTAGTTAGTGGAATATTAATGATTCGTACTCCTAAATATCTAAAAAGGGTAAATGAGATTGAAACGAGTGAAACAGAATTAGAATATGAACAAGAAATTATTGAACAAGAAATTATTGATAAAGTCTATAAATTCTTTAAAGAAAATGTGGGTAAAGCTTTTACAATAAAGGCTCTTATGAATAGAATGTTAGAGATGGAAATAAAAGAAATAAGCCAAGTTGAATTAGAACAAGTCTTGAAAAAATTAATAACCAGTAATAAAATAACGTTTGAGCAAAAAGATGGAATAAACTTTTATCTCTTATAAAACATGAGAATTTGTATAATATACTATTACTTCTTTATTCCTAAGAGAAAGAAGATCATTCATCGTGATGAGTGTTGAGACTAAATGAAATAAATATTGAATAATAAAAGGTAGTTTATCAAAAAAGATTTTAGTTATACTTCTAGAGAAAAAACTTTCTAATTTAATTTTAAAAAAATTTTTCCGATGCTTAAAAAACCCACTAAAATCCTCGCATGGATAATCCTCCTATAACAAGCATTTACTTATAGGACTCATTTTTTTCGGGTTATGGATTTTTTATTTTTATCTGCTATCTGTTATAGCGTATATTATAAGAAGAATTGCTACAATAAAGCTACATACTGCAAATGCTATGTAAATATTGCCAGTTCGATAATATCAGCCTCCTCATCCTCACACCTGTAAACCTTTAGCAGAAAAGAGTGAGAAGAAACTCAACGTTGTAAAAAAAAATTATTGAAGCAAATAGAATATTCTTTATTAGTTTGTTTTTATCCATCTTTATTCCTTAAAATTTGTTAGATAGTTTTGTTATTATAGTTTAAGTAAAGGAGCCATTTAATACTTTTGACAAATCTAGTAAATTCTAAATTCGGATATTTGAATTTACTTGGATTGATTTTTGAATAGTGACATCAAGTTACCTAAATTATGTGGGTTAAAAATTTTAAAATTAAAATAGGAATTAACAAAAAAGCTTTTAGATATATATGTAAATCATATTTACAACCTTGAGTAATGCATTACTTTATACCCTATTTTATGGAATGGGCATACCTGGATGTATATTTATCTGTTATAGTTTATAAGGTATAATATAAGAAGAATTGCTAAAATAAGAAGAATTGCTACTGCAAATACTAAGTCATAAAACAAAGAAATGCAGCTTACAGTTGCAAAAAAAATTATTAAAACAAATAAAAAATTCTTAGTTTTGTTTTTCTCCATTTTAATTCAGTAAATTTGTTAAATATTATCATTATTATAGTTTAAGCAAATTAAACTTTTAATAATTTTGATAAATCTATTGAATGTTAAGTTCGGATACATTGTTTTACGAGGATTGATTTATGAATAGCGACATCAATCTTTTAGATATATAAATTATATTTACAACCGTGAGTAATGCATTACTTCATACCCTATTTTATGGAATGGGCATACTTGAAACCATACAGAACATCCTGTGGTTTTATAAAAATATTTTATACATTGTTCAGTAAAAAATGAAAATAAGAAAGATAAAATACAAATAATTAATTAATCCATAGCATATTTCTTAGTCCAAGAAGCGGCTTTAGCTTCGAATTTTTTAAGAGCTCTAAAATATTGCTCACCAGCTTCATGGTTTAAAGGATCCCCAGGATTAAAGAAAGGAGGATCTAAGTGCATCATCATTTTCAGAGCTTCTATGATGTTGGTAAGGGTTTTGCTTGGTGTCCATCCAGAAGCTCCTGTTCCAGCATCAACTTTTCCGACAAGATCAGGATTGATTAAATCTAAACATATATTTAATTTGCCTGGAGGAATTGATGAATCAATATTAGGATGCCACATTAATGTAACGGCGTAAGCATAGGGAGGGGCAAAAGGATAGTTGTCTGGAAATTTAACTTCAAATACAAACCTGCCCTTACTATACGGTGTTCCATCCTTCCCTTGAATCGTTAGCCTTAAATGGTCAATACTGCGCCCCCAAGGTTCAATGATAACGAATTGATCGTCCTTATAGGCTTCTAATGCTTCAGCATAGTCAGTTTCTTCTCTCACTCTACATACACTTTATTTGGTTGAATTACAAATATTAAATAAATAAAATTTTTGGTTAAATAATTAGTTTAACTATTCTTTAAAAAATATTGCGAAAACAAGAGTTTTTATATTAATTCGTATAAATTATTAAAAATAGAAAGATTGAAAAATCTTCTTTTTACAAATTATTAATTTCCTTAAATATTGTGATTTCTCAGCTAAAATCGTAAAAATTATATTAATTCAATTATTACAACATATATTGATTGCCCCCCCTTAGCTCAGTCCGGTTAGAGCGCGCGGCTGTAGATATAATCGCGTATTAAGGTTTTTACCTATGAAAATACGTCAGCCGAAACCGTGAGGTCCCCGGCTCAAGTCCGGGAGGGGGGACCATTTTTATTATTCTTTTTAAATTTAAATAGGAAAAACAAGTCTGATTTCTTGATTATTTTGGTAATCGAGCGATATATTTAAATAATATCTTAAAGCATTTGATCATCAATAATATTTGATTTTCTCTAATGAAAAGGAATCTAATGCCTTATTGTACGAATTGTGGTCAAGAAATTACTGAGGAAGATTTTGAATTTTTTGAAAAAAAGTGTATAGACTGTGTACACGGAGTTGGCATAGATAGAGGACTAAAACTTACATCTGGGGTTTGTATAAGTTTTTTTGGAGTTCTATTCTTTATCTCATCATTAATAACAATTTTGCAGGTCATATTTGACAGTTATTACAGATTAGAAATAAATTTTACATTGATTCTACCTATTTTAATATTTCATGGAATAGGCGTACTTATGATTGCTATTGGTATTCAAAGAGTTCGAACCGTTCAATATCAATAAGAATATGTGAATTTATTTAAGAAATGAAAACTCTTTACCCTATAGAACGTATAAAATCTAAATTTTTACAGCATAAAATTCTTATTTTAACAGCAATTATTCTGTAATAGAAGAAGTTTTATTGAGATTAATGAAGAAAAAAAATACTGCTGTGGTCGGTGCGGGCTGGTTTGGCAGAGCACACATTCGTAATTTTTATAATCTTTCCAACCTTGTCGGTATTTGCGATAGTGATAAAAAAAAGTTAGAGAATATTGGGGAAGATTATGATGATGTAAATACTTATTTAGATATTAGTGATATGATTAAAAATGAGGATATTAAGGCAGTAAGTATAGTTACTCCACCAAAGCAGATTCCTTTTATCTCAAAAAAGTTTGCTGAGCAAGGGATTGACATTTTAATGGAAAAACCAATGGCATTAAATTTGGACGATCTTGTAGCTTTCAAAAAATACGAAGATATTCGAATTATGCCTGGTTTTATTGAACTTTTTAATCCTGTCTATAAAAAGTTAAAAATTCATCTACCTGAGATAGGAGAAGTCATCTCAATAGCTTCAAAACGTATAGGCTTATATCCAAAAAGAGATTGGGATATGGGAGTGATACTTGATTTATCGATCCATGATATCTATTTACAAGAGAGATTAATTGGAAAAAATAAAATTATTAATGCTTTTGGTGTAAAGAAATGTTTTAAAGATAATATACACGCTGATGCCGCATTTATTATCATTGATTTTGGGACTGCAATTGGTCAAATTGAATCTAATTGGTTAACACCCTCCAAGTTCAGAAGGATGTATGTAAATGGAGAATTTGGGGGGATAATAGTTGACTTTATAACTCAGGAAATAAATATTCGCAAAGGAATTGATTTACAAGGAGATTGGCCAGTAACACAGGATATTAAATATTCTCCACTTAGAGAAGACGAACCATTGAGAAGGGAGATTGTTAATTTTCTTTATGATAAAGAAATGCTAGTTGATTTAGATGATGGCATTAGAGCGCTAGATATTGCTTTAAAAATCGTAAATAGTTAATTTTATTAATTTTAGAATCATGAGTGGTGACAAATGAAAGAAAATAATGAAAATGACGAACAACATGAGCTGGAAAAAATTAGGTTAAAAAAAATGAAGGCTCTTATGGACGCGAAAAAGAGAGAAGAAGCTGTTAAAGATAGAGTGATTTCAATTTCAGAAAAAGTAGATTTTATTTTACGTACTGTTTTAGCCCCTGATGCATATTCATATTTGAATAAATTAAGAAATAAGGAACCTATGGTATATCAACACATATATAATGAATTAGTTAGTCCAGATGTGATTCAAAATATCGATTACCTAATTACTATAATTCAACAGAGAGGATCTGTTCCAAGAAAGATTCCCCTAGACGTGATAATATATATAGAGAGAAAAGTTAAAGGAATTAAGGGTAAAATACAGGTAAAAAAAGGAGACGGTGAAATGATGGATTTAGGTTCATATTTGACTAAATCCTAAATAATTTTTAAAGTAAAAAATGAGTTAACTATTGCTCTCTTGCTGAAATTACAGCAATAACTTCCCATTCACCATTGTTATATTGATTTGCATCAATACTAGAAAATTGAAAAGCAAAAGGTCTACCAAAAATCTGCTCCACCATAGGGCTAAACGAGCTTACCGCAAAAATCAAAAGTCTTTTCAAAATTCCTTCAATTTTTCCTTCGATATTTTGATCACTCATTATCTCCTTGATGACTTCAATCTCTCCGTCGTTATATCTATATTTATACACTAGTTTAAAATCAACTGGAGTTGGAGCTTCTGGATCTTCGAGCATAATTCCCCTTTTTCTGAAGGGAAAGATAGTATTTAAATAAAAATTGAAAATTTCATCATGATGATCTTTTAAAAGATGAGATATTTTAAACCCTTCCTTGTACTTTGGCCAGTAGGATTCCATTATTTCCAATAGTCGTGGATAATTTTTGTACTTATTTTCGCTTTCTTTTTGTAAGTAATTGAGGAGTCTATTTTTAATTGGTTGGAATTCATTATCCTTTGCAACCCTAGCTACAAACTTTCTAAATCGCTGACTCATTAC
>JBATUM010000342.1:0-3090 GCA_049671145.1 Promethearchaeia archaeon | reverse complement strand
ACATGAGGTAATATGAATAAAAATAAAGAGAAAAGGATTAAAGAAATAATAATGAAAGAATTAAGTGAACTAGATGATGAAGGCTATGACGAAAAAATGGCAGAAGAATTCGCAAATTTCATGCGAGAAACTAGAAGGGCTCCTCTTGAAGAAAAGTTAAATGCATTTGGAGATATAGTTGAAAGAATGATGTCAATGATTCTCAGAATCCCTGATTTAGTTGATCAATCGTTATTAACTCTTAACCAAAAAATTTCAACTTTAGAATCCCGAATTAATACATTGAATAATAGTATGGCATCAATTAAATCAACTGGAGGAACTGTAGCCCCTTTGGTATCAGCACCCACTGCTCCTAACAGCGTACCTCCACCACCTGGTGGTCCACCTAGTGGGTCCTCTCCAGGAGGTCAAACACCACCCCTTGGCGGCCCTCCTCCACCTCCAGGCGGCCCACCCGGAGGGCCTGGAGCTAATCGCCCTGCTAGTCCAATTAGTTTAAGAGGCGCTATAATGAGCGAACTTAAACAACTATTTAATAAACGTAAAACCCCCGGTTAAAAATTTAAATTTAAAATTTTTACTCAAAATTATTAGCCAAAAAGCATTTCTCCACATAGTATTGGAGATTTTCGTTAATTTTCTAATGTGAATTTTAATTAAAATTATAATGGATTATAGATATAACAACATAAGGATAAAATAGGATTTTTGCTGGTTAAGTTCATTGGAAAAATCTAGTAGTAAAGACGCTACAAATAATACTGTTAAAGTTGTTCATGACCTCAAAAGACAGATTTTAGAGATACCCTCTCTAATCAGAGTAATGAATAACTATTATTACAAAAAAACTCAAGTTCAAAATCAAATTAAACCAATACTTCTTAAGAAATTTAAAGAAAGTTTAAAGATTTTAAATAAGAGAGATTGGCTTCATTCAATACCAACCGCTTTGGATACTTTAAGCGGTGATCTCATTAACAGGAAAGATTCATTTAAATTTCCTGATAGTATTATTTTATTCGAAGCTTGGATGAATTTAGGTTATAATGCTCTTTATCCTAAACTTGTCTTACATTACAAGTTTCCGGGATTTTTAAAAGGGGAAAAAACAAGACATTTGTTTCAATTTATCTATTCTACATCTCGTGGTTTTGGGTTTCCTATCTCTTTTGGTCCAGAGTTTTATGGATATATACTAACGTATGGTAAAGTATTAGAGCCAATTTTAAAATGGAGTCATACGGTATGCCATAGAGCAAACCAAGCAATTTTCCTAGTGGGAAAAAGATATAATGTTAAAAGACACCATCCGGGAGAGTTTGAATCCATAATAATTTCTGAGTATAAGGATAATATCTATAAAGGTATTGATACGCTCTTACATGGTTATTTTACGAAAGATCCAAAAAATCTTGGAAAATTTTCCTCTTTAAATGAGGTTCTTCAAAATATAACGTTTTCTTACTCAATAGGAGATCACGCTATGAGCATTGAATCAAAACCTACAAGCAAAATTTTAAATGTTCCTTTAATTACATATGATAAAATAATTGAAAATTACAATGTGGATTTCTACTCCTACATCAAAAAACTGATATCTTTCAAAAAAATACTGATAAACAAAATTTTGTTCTATAAAGACCAAAAAGTATCCCTTAAAAACCAATTGACTAAATTAGATAAGCTTAAATTATTTTTAAATAGATCTAAAAGATTTAAAGTTTCAGCACTTAAATCTTCAAAAAATGTTTTTGAAATTGAGAAAATAAATCTTTATATTCATGTTATGGAAAAAATTATGGAATTAATCTGGACAACACCTCTCTATACTCATACATTACATATTATAACAAATAAAGAAAAGAAGTTTTTGATTCAAGATAAGAAAAGTAAAGAGAGTTTTGTACATAAATCTATAGATTCGATTTTTTTATTATGTTTGAAATATTATGAAGAAAAATATAACTTTAATTTTGAAGAAGAAGATATTCTTAAAAAAGTGGATGATTTAAGGGATATAATGGCAAAAATGTGGTTATATTTCAAAGAACGCCAATTTAATCTTGCGATAAAAGAATTAAGTGAAATTTCTAAGTTATCGATTGAAGCTCAAATTTATGATTCAAAAGTGAATGAAATATTAAATAAACTTATACCAATATTTTCAATTTATGAAATATTTAATAGATCTCTGTCTGAATCCGTCTATCCTGAGTCTATTCCCCACACAGAAAGATTAGGTGCATATATCGCAAGTTTTTTAACTTCAAGATATAATTTATTTGGTGTTAACTTAATGCATCTCTTTAATAGATTAGCATTTTATAATTGGAGCTATTACATTTTAAAAAATAATTTAAATCGAAAAAAATTTTATAATTTCATCTTGAAACTTCCAATCTGGAAAAATATTCCCCAAAGTAATAAATTAAAGATTTTAAAAATTTAAATATTATTTCCAAATTTAAAATTCTAAAAATCCAGGATCATCAAATATATCTTCTATTTTTTTTTCCTTCTTTATACTACTATCATCGTGTTCAGCAAATAATGATTCTTCATCAGTTTTTATCCCTTTTTCCATTTCCAGTGTTTCTAAGTGAAGCAAGGCATCTTTTTCCATTTTTTTATATTCTTCAGCTTTCAATTTCCATTTGTTAACATCATCAATATTTACATTTTCTTCATCTTCTAATAATTCTGCTGCCTTAAATCTACAAAGATCAGATAAAATTGAATAACACAAAACCAATTCTCCCCATTCATTATCTTTTTTCAATTTATCAACCCTTCGTTCTAATCTTTGCATCTCTTGGTCAGCATAATAAATATCAATAAAATCTCCAAAAGCATCAACGGGTTCAGATATAGAATTAACTAATACTTCTTTGGCTAAACCACAATAACCACATTTTACAGCTGCGATAGGGCCTTTTCTAATGCCCTCAACCTTTACAGATTTTTCGCCGCATGAAGGGCATGTAAATATCTTTGGTACTTTCTTCACTCTTTTGTAAGTCTGTTGCTTTCTTTTTCTTCTACCCATGCAAAATCAATTTAATTTAGAATTTCTTAATATATTATCTT
>JBATUM010000341.1:0-7938 GCA_049671145.1 Promethearchaeia archaeon | reverse complement strand
ATTCATTGCAATCCCAATCATAGTCACAGTCAACTCTTCTCTTCCATTCTTTTACTTTTTTTCTCCACTTTTGTTCTATATCCAATCTAATCGATGAGCTTATATCAATAAAAGACTCTATTAATTCTCGATTTGAATTTATAAATATTATTTCCATAGACTTAATAATATCCTTGAATTTTTGCTGATATAAGAACATTATGGCATTACCTAGGAATTCAAAAGAAAATTTGTTAATAATAGAATTACTTAACCTACACCAAAATCTTCTTGGTATAGTTCGAATCAGAAAGCCTTCAATTCCATTTGAAATAAAATTAAGGTTTTTAAACTCATCAAAAGAATTTTCTGAAAGATTAGTAACTCCAATTAATAAAAATAATCCAAAATCTATAGTTTTATTAGATATTTCTTTTATCTCAGAACCAAATAATCTAATTTTTCCATCATCTATCAAGTCTAATTCCTCTATTGGATAAACAAGAGAAAAGGATTTTTGATTTATGCCTCCTAGTTCTAATTTGGTTTCCTCTTGAAGGATTATTTCTTTGAATTCTTCATATTTTACCCCTATATTAATTTCTCTAAAGTAATTCAGTTGATCATCTTTTCTGGTATAAACCTTTACTTTTACTCCATTTTGAATTTGGGAATCCAAGAAATTTCTAAGTCTTTCTAAAGTACTTTTAATCTGCACTGCAATTACTCAATAAAGTTACTTTTCTTAAAATTTATTTCTCTGTTTTAATAAATATAACTCAATTATTTTGAGATTTTGGTTTATATTTTATGAATAATTTTGAACGTATTTGGACAGCTCTAAATCTAGAAGAACCAGATAGAATTCCCATTCATACAATACAATTCGATGGTAATGTAGCTGATCAAGTTATTGGTAAACCAGAAAGAAACGCGTTTGATATTTTTGATGAGATGGAAAAAAAATATTCAGATGAATGGTTGGATAGAATAAATTCAATCCTCGATGATATTGAAATATCTGTTTTCGCGAAATGTGTCAGAGCAGCTTATGAACTGGGATTTGATGGAGTCGGCATTCATTATATACCATTTATCATCGAAAGTAAAACTGAAATGACTGATATTTTTGGGAAAAGACATAGAATAAAGAATATAGATGGAAATCCGTATCCAGATTACTATGGAGGGTATATTAAAAATCGAGAAGATTGGGAAGCATATCCTAAACCCGATTTGAAAGAAGAATATAAAAGAGCTAAAAAATTTTATAAAGGAGTTTTACGAAAGTGTCGTGATATTAAAGATGACATCTATATTATTGCTCAAGATGCTCTTACTTCTATTTTTCCACCTGTTTGGCAAGGTATGGGAATGAATTACTTTGCTCGGGCATTAAAAAATGACCCTAAATTAATTGAAGAACGATTTCGGTTTACTACTGACTTCGTTTTAACCATTTTTAAAGCTTATTCTGATTGTGGAGCTAAAATTTTTCTTGAAGGGGGAGATATCGCACATAGTGGAGGTCCAATGATTAATCCAAAATATTTCTATAAGTACTTACTACCACGTTATCAAGAAGTAGCAGACACGATCCATGAATGGGGTGGAAAATTTATATTACATACGGACGGCGATATTACAACTCTTTTGGATTTCATTGTCGAATCTGGCTTTGATGGTCTTCAATGTCTAGAACCACCTCTCGTAGATCCCTATTTGGTTAAGAAAAAAGTTGGTAATAAATTATGCTTATCAGGAAATATTGATACACGTCACATTTTGGTTGATGCTACTAAACAGGAAGTTGAGGATGCTGTGAAAAATGCTATTAAAGCTCTTGGACATGGCGGTGGATATATGTTATCTCCCGCGAATTTTCATCCTGGTATATCAGTTGATCGCCTAAGTTGGATGATTGGAGCAGCAAAAGAATATGGAAAGTACCCACTCTTCTGATTACATTTCTAATCTTGCATTTTCTAGAAAACCAATTCCTCTTGGAGTTAGTTTCCAGCCTTCATTCGAATCTAAAACATAAAATGTTTGTTTGAGCATATTAAGATGGTAATTTAATTGAGTTTCGTCAAACTTAAATTCATTTTTTATCTCTTTCATAGTTTTAATGCTATACCCGATAAATTTTAGTATCTCTCTTCTAATTGGATTAATGAGAGTTCTATAAGCTCGGCCATGATCTAGTTTTTTATCGATATTTTTTGTTTTTACATAGAATTCTTTCAATTCTTCAGTATTCAATTTTGACTTATTATTCTTTTTTTCCATCTAAATTCAATTTTTCAAGCTATTACTTTAATATAGTTAGGGTTAAAATTAAATATAAAAAAGATTTATTAATCTCTTTTTCTAATTAGTTTTATTATTACAATAACTAGTGCTACAAAAAAGAAAGCTATCCCTAAAATAAGTACGCTAAATTTAATTAAAGCCGTTAAAGAGGCTATAAATGGTACAAATGATGAAAATGTGGGAGCCGTATCTAACATTACTAATAAATTGATATTTTCTATAATATCAAAAATTCCTGCAAGGATAGGAGTTAAGGTCATCCACAGGCCGATTTTTTGAAGTTTACCCTCTAGCCTTCTTGTAACAAGCAAAATAGCTCCAAAAATAAAAGATCCATAACCTACGATGTATAAAAAGTCCCAATAGGTTACTAGGGTTTCTGCTGCCATTCCAGAAGGCCCCCATGAGGCAAAAATTATGAGAACTTGTTCTGGTACCCATGCGAATTCGAAATCTAAAACTCCATAGGGGGGTGGCACCATCTGATTTATAGATGCAAAAACTAGTATATTGGTCAGAATAAAAATCAAAAAGCCTATAATTGTAATAATTAAAACGTATAAATTCTTTGGAAATTCCTTTAATTTTTCTAAAAACATTGTATAATCTCCTTTAATAAGTTTTAGCTAATTGCTATATAAATTTTAAAATTTATTAAATTAAGATCTATAAATATTCTTTTTTAAATTTTTTATGAATTAAAATCGTAATTGAATTTTTACTGGAAGTTATTTTTTTTGAAAAAAATAAAAGTAGTTTTATTAAGAACTTATATATTCAAGTTTATTGTTCTGATTGATAATTAAGCTGCCATCCAACTCCATCTGAGTCTTCAAATCGGGAGAACCAAGCTCCCCAAAAAGTTTGTTGGAGTTCCATCTTTATGTTATAGCCTTTCTCTTTTGCTTTATTATATATTTTATCCATTTGTTCTTTGCTATCAAGATCTAATGTTATCTCAACATTACCTGAACCAGGTAATCCCATAAAATTATCAGCGAGATATATTTGTGCTCCATCGATCTCTAACTTAGCATGCATAGTTGAATTATCATAATCAAAGTCATCAGGAAAACCAAATTCCTTTCCAATTTCGGGGGAAAATGGTTCTTGGCTTATTAACTTAGCACCAAATAATTCTTCATAAACTTTAATTGCTTTTTTTCCACTTTTTACTAATAAATAAGGTATAGCTTTTACCATTGTTATATCACCATTTTGTAATAGTTAACAAACTATATGAAATAAAACTAATATTAAAAAAGAATTTATTATAGATTATAATACAGATTTTACAGTTGTACTAAACTAAAAAAAAGAAATTTAAGATCTTTTTCCATTTGGAAATTTAATCATATTTTCCTTCGAAAACAAAAAAAAGAAAAAAAGTAGAAATATGAAAACACAGATTATCCTCTTCTGAGGAGCAAGATTGAACTCAAATTAAAATCTAAATTTTTAATCCTTTGTCATTTCCCCGCAAGGAACTAATTTTTATATGTCCTATAAAAGTAAAAATTTAATTGCTTTAAATCCTTTTTAAAAATAGTTCTATTAGAACTTTAATAAATTTATAAAATAAGTAGAAATTTGGTTTTAAAAGTGGTAAAAGGAACAGTAAAATGGTTTAATAGCCGTAAAGGCTATGGATTCATAACCTCTGAAGAAGGAACTGATGTATTTGTTCACTTCTCAGCAATACAAGCACAAGGGGATGAATTCAAATCTTTAAATGAAAACGACAAGGTTGAATTTGATATTACCGAAGGTCAAAAAGGTCCACAAGCGAGTAACGTTGTTGTTACAGAAAAAGCACCTCAACAATTTAAATCACAAGATAGGTTCTATTAAATCCTTGGTGTATTGTAAAAGTAACAAATAAGTATAAGTAGCAAATAATAAGTAGTAAAATCTTTTTTACGATTATTATCAAAACTTATCATTTTTTTATTATTATTATACAAATGGAAATCTTTCTAATTGTCTTTTTTCAAATAATCTTATTTTGGAAAAACTGATAAACCCAAAATTTATTACCTTTGAATATCTATGGGTTATGTATCTTTCTCAATGAAAGATTTATTTAAAAATTGGAAAATTGGTTTTTAGATTGGTAAAAGGAACAGTAAAATGGTTTAATAGCCGTAAAGGTTATGGATTTATAAGTTCTGAAGATGGAACTGATGTATTTGTACATTATTCCGCGTTAAGTGGGCGTGATGAGGAATACAAAACCCTTAATGAAAATGATAAAGTTGAATTTAACATTACTGAAGGGCAAAAAGGTCCACAGGCTAGTGATGTCGTGGTTACCGAAAAAGCCCCTAAATCCGAATACAGTCGAGGATTTCGTATTTAAGCTGAACCAGGATTATAAATCTCACAAAAGTACAAATAAACATAAGTAGTAAATAATTGTTAGTAAAAATAGCTTTTTACAATTGTTATCGAAACTTATCTTTTTTTTATTTAATTTTTTTAGCTATTTTTAAGATAATTTAATTTATTAGTACTATATAGATTCAATTTTTGAAAAAAATTTTTAAAGAATGATATTATTCAGGTCTAAATTCTCAGGAATTTTATCTCTACGGTTTAACCAAGTAACCTCATGTTTTAAATATCTCCAAGAGATCTCACACTTTTCTTTTTGACCTTTAATTTCGGTTTCAAACTCCCAGGGATTGACAATAACTAAATCACCTTTTCTTATCCATACTCTCTTTTTAATCTTACCTCTAATTCGTCCCATACGATGTTTTCCATCTTCGCAATAAACTCCCATTCTTTCTTGCCCGTAGATATCGGTAACTCTAGCAAACATTTCTCCATTTTTTCTATAAGGCATTTTTACACGGGATATTTCAGGCTGTTCAGTTGGCCCTGAGGTTCTTCTACCTTTTTTAACTTGACGTTTTTTCATTTTTGGCATAAATTTTATACACTATTTTATATTTTAATTAAAATTTTAATTCCAATTTATTAAATCCATTATGAATTGTATCGTATATATATTATCTATGGATCCAAAAATCGGAAAAATGTTTCGCAAAATGACTTATAATTTTAGAATTCAAATATTAAAAATATAACCCAATTTGAAAAACAATCTTATGTTCATATAGGAAAAAATCCAAAGCTTATTTATTTTTAGATTTTTGGGATCAAGAATTGGTAACCGATTTTTTAGATTAGAAAGGATTTCAATTGGTGTAGTCTAATAAGTTTTCTTAAATATTATTAATTTAATTATTTTCTACCTTCATATTTTTTGGTCTAATTAAGATAATGTGAAATAGGTAAAATTATTCCAATGATTCCTAAAATTAAGTATATCCTCCCTGATATGAAAAATAATGCCTTTACGAACTTGTTCATTTCTTTCCTATTATTCTAATTTATTGTTTTAGGTTTAATATTTTGTCTTTTAGGCATCTTAGATACTTTTTCTGTTTTGTTAGATTTTGAATGTTCTGAAAATATAATATTGTTAAATAGTAGAATTTATATTTTTACAATCATCACATTCATAATAAATATCAATTCGCTTTCCTATAGGTTTAATTCCAATATCTGAAATAATGGTCTTCCATAATTTTTCGACATTATTAGCTTTGTAATCATAAATTTTTCCACACTTTGAACATACCATATTTATGTGGAGTTCCATATCTGGATCATATCTTATGCTTCCCTCGTTGAAGCCTAGTTCTTGTATTAATCCTAAATCTTTTAATAAGTGTAAAGTCTTATATATCGTTCCCAAACTTATCGTTGGATAGTCATCTCTTAATTCTTGGAAAATTTGTTCAGCTGTAGGATGATCTTTTCGAGATAAAATAAAAGAACATATAGCTAAGCGTTGAGAAGTTACCTTAAGTCCTTTTTCTCTTAAAAAATTGATTATATTGTGAATATCCAACTAAATCACCGAGTTATTATGATGAATTATTTTAAAAGCTACTATTTATGAAAATAAAACCCAATTTATATTAATAATGGTTACTATTTGATAATGGTTATTTAGGAATCTTTCTGATAATATGATTTAGATTCTTTATAAAAAAAAATAACTTTCCAATTTAATATAGGCAAATATTTAAAAATTCTCATATCAAAAGGAGTGAAAATTATGAATGAAGATAGTAAAAAACCGGTAATGGGCAGGATTAAGAGGCCCACTGCCGGCGGTGGCATGACGATCCAAGACTGGTGGCCGAACCAGTTGAATCTCGATATCTTGCACCAACATTCCTCCAAGTCTAATCCAATGGGTAAAGATTTCAACTACGGTAAAGAATTCAAGAGTCTCGACTTGGAGGCTGTGAAGAAGGACCTCGGTGAACTTATGACAAAGTCACAAAGCTGGTGGCCAGCGGACTTCGGTCACTACGGACCTTTGTTCATCCGTATGGCGTGGCACAGTGCCGGCACCTACCGCCAAGGCGACGGCCGCGGCGGCGGTGGCAGTGGAAGTCAGCGCTTCGCACCTCTCAACAGCTGGCCCGACAATATCAACCTCGACAAGGCACGCCGGCTGCTTTGGCCAATCAAGCAGAAATATGGTCGGAAAATTTCCTGGGCCGACTTGATGATCCTCGCGGGTAATGTCGCACTGGAATCGATGGGTTTCAAGACCTTCGGTTTCGGTGGCGGGCGTGAGGACATCTGGGAACCGAAAAAGGACACCTACTGGGGTTCCGAGCAAGAATGGCTTGGTGACGAGCGCTACACCGGCGATCGAGATCTCGAAAATCCACTCGCTGCCGTGCAGATGGGTCTGATTTATGTCAATCCGGAAGGTCCGAACGGTAATCCTGATCCGGTAGCGGCGGCGAAGGATATCCGCGAGTCCTTCGGGCGCATGGCGATGAATGACGAGGAGACGGTAGCACTCATTGCAGGCGGCCACACATTCGGAAAGTGCCATGGCGCCGGTGATGCGAAACATGTTGGACCCGAACCTGAAGCGGCTGACATCGAGGATATGGGACTAGGTTGGAAGAGTAGCTTTGGTACAGGCAAAGGTGGCGATACGATCTCCAGCGGTCTGGAAGTCATCTGGACTACCACCCCCACGAAATGGAGTAGCAACTTCTTCTGGAACCTGTTCGGTTTTGAATGGGAACTAACGAAGAGCCCTGCTGGCGCGCATCAGTGGATACCGAAGGGTGGCGCGGGTACCGGTACCGTACCGGATGCCCACGACAAGTCAAAGCGTCATGCGCCATCTATGCTGACCACCGACCTCTCTCTTCGGTTCGATCCCGAGTATGAAAAGATTTCACGACGCTTTATGGAGAATCCGGAAGAATTTGCGAACGCATTCGCCCGGGCGTGGTTCAAGCTGACCCACCGCGATATGGGTCCGCGCACTCGCTATCTAGGGCCGGAGGTTCCTGACGAAGAGCTCATCTGGCAGGACCCCATCCCAGCGGTTGATCATAAGCTAGTTGATGAAAAGGACATTGCCTCACTCAAGGGCAAGATCCTAGCTTCAGGTCTGTCTGTCTCGGAACTGGTTTCGACTGCCTGGGCGTCGGCGTCCACGTTCCGTGGCTCAGATAAGCGCGGTGGTGCGAACGGGGCTCGCATTCGTCTGGCACCACAGAAGGATTGGGAGGTTAATCAACCTGCCCAGCTAGC
>JBATUM010000340.1:0-2843 GCA_049671145.1 Promethearchaeia archaeon | reverse complement strand
GCAGAGGAGTTAAATGATAAACAAGAAATCATCGCTGCCCTTAACGGTTTTGGAATGTATTTAACTGAAAAAGGCAAATTTGATCAAGCATTAGATTATCTTGAGCGAAGTTTATTAATATGTGATGAGATCAATAGTTTTAAGTCAATAGTAATTCTTTCCTCTCTTTTTGAAGTGTATATCAATATAGATTCTCTTGAAAAAGCTCAGCAATGCTTGGACCGTATGAAACAACTCGCTGATCAATTAGAATTCCCTGGTGGTATTTTTTACAAGCTTGATAAAGCAATGTTGTTGAAAAGAAAACCTCAAAAGATTAATCATAAAGAAGCAAAGGAGATATTAAAGCGAATAATCGATGATGAACGTCCATTTTCTGACGTTTATTATATTGCTCTAGTAGAATTATGTGATCTCTATTTAACAGAATTACATGAAACAAACGATTTAAAAACATTAAATGAGCTTCACCCTTATATTACCCAATTAAAGGATATTGCTAAAAACCAACAATCTTTCTATCTGCTTGTTGAAGTGTTTTCATTACAAGCCAAATTGAAACTAATAACCTTTGAATTTAAAGAAGCCCAAATATTATTAAACCAAGCTCAGGCTACTGCTGAAAAACATAGTCTGGACCGATTAGCTAAACGAATTACTAATGAGCAAGCTGAGCTGTCAAAAAATTTTATTAAATGGGAAAAAATGAAAGCATCAGGAGGAAATATATCAGAACGTATGGATTTAGCCCGTATAGATGAACAAATCAAAATTTTACTACGGAAGCGTATGTATTTAAAGAGAATCGCTGATCAGGCCTGAAAAGTAATGGAATAACATTAGCGAATTTAAAATTACTTATTAACCTTAGAATTAAGTTATTCACAAATAAAATATTAAATAAGTTCACCACATAATATCTTTAAGATCGTGAATATTGATTATATTTTGATGAAATAATGAAGATAGCAAGATATTATAACAATAATGATATAAGACAAGATGAAATGCCCAAACCAACTATAGGACCGGGTGAATTATTGGTGAAAGTAAAAAAATCGGGTATCTGTGGTTCTGATATATTAGAGTATTATCGATTTGCAAAAATGAAGAAATTAGGAGTAGATAGTCTAGTTCTAGGCCATGAAATTGCTGGAGATATCGTGGAAGTTGGAGAAGGAACGAAAAAATTTAAAGAAGGAGATCGTGTATTTGTTTCTCATCATGTACCATGTTTTAACTGTCATTATTGTAATCAAGGACATCATACAGCATGTAATCTGCTTCATAATACGAATTTCGATCCAGGTGGATTTGCTGAATATGTTAGAATTCCTAAAATTAATATTGAGAAGAGAGGGGTCTATCTATTAGATAAAGCCGTTTCATACGAAGAAGCTGTATTTATCGAGCCATTAGGTTGTGTTTGCCGAGCCCAAAGGCTAGCAAACGTTAGAAAGGGTTTAACAGTTCTCATATTGGGTAGTGGAGTTTCAGGAATTTTGCATATACAATTAGCAAAACTAAGAGGTGCTGAAAAGGTATTTGCAACTGATATAAATGAATATAGAATGGAAACTGCTAAAAAATTCGGAGCTGATATTGTATTCCATGCTACATATGACGATGTTCCTGCTAGAGTAAAAGAATTTAATAATCATCGGTTGGCTGATATTGTAATAGTATGCGCAGGAGCTCTTTCAGCAGCAAAACAAGCTTTAGATTGTGCAGCTCCAGGAGGTTCAATTATATTTTTCGCTGTACCAGAACCAAATGTCAAATTAGAGGTTCCTATCAATAATTATTGGAGAAATGAAATTACAATCATGACCTCTTATGGCGCAGCACCAGATGATTTACAAGAAGCTTATACTTGGATATTAGCAAAGAGAATAAATGTAAAGGACTTAATTACTCATAGGTTCCCCTTAAATAAAGCGGGAGAGGCTTTTAAAGTAGTTTGTGAAGCAACGGAATCCTTAAAGGTTATATTAGAACCGGATAAAAATGAAAATGAAGATTAAAAGCTAATTAAGTAATTTACTTTTTTCTAAATGTTTCCTTAATATTCCTGATTCCCAATAATTGTAAATTTCCAATAAAAAGCCTTTCATTTTCTTCTTTGGAAAAAATAGATCTAGTTCAAGCAAACTTTCAAGAGTTTCTTCGGATATTTCAGAAATTTTGAGTGCTAATATTGCTTGGTCTACAATAGTTTGGTTTTTCCGAATTTTGCCTCGTATATAATTAAAAGGAGTGCTATCAGGATTTTTAACTATATATGAGTGGCTTGAAGTTAGAAGATCAGCCTGTTCAAGAAAAATGTCTTCTGCCAAATCGATATCCTTTAAGTACTGCTCAATTGAACATTCATCAAATCCATACCAAGGACCAAACCCATCCGCTCCTGGATTAGGTTGATCGAAACCTAAACAACTTATGTGGATAATTCTTTCTTTTGCGAGTAAACATCCAATATGAGCTTTTGAATGCCCTAAAAAAGGAATAGTTTCAATAGTAAAATCTTCAAATTTTAATGAATCACCTGGTTTGAAAGGATTAACTTTCTTGCATTTTTTATAACCATTTGCCTCTCCAAATTTTTGGATAATGGAATAATTCATTGTTTTATTAAATCCAAAACCTCTATAAAAATTCTTTAAATTCTGTAAATATGTTGATTCTGGGAACGGAGCATAAATTTTTGCTCCTAGACTTTCCCATTGATGTACATGAGCAATATGATCCATATGACCATGACTACAAACGTAATATGATACTGGACCATAAATTTCATTAACTTTCTTAACTAAATAAGGTTCAATATTTAAATCTAAAACTAT
>JBATUM010000339.1:0-8997 GCA_049671145.1 Promethearchaeia archaeon | reverse complement strand
GTCATTATTTGGACTTTGTTGACAAATTGAAAAACATTTTAATTTCAGATTATCTCCCATCTCAATTAATTATTACAGATATTGGTTTTAATGAGGATTTTAAAGAACTTTTCCCAATGTTGGAAGAAGCAAAAAATAATGATTGTAAGATATTATGGTTTGATCATCACTTAGTTAGTAATGAAATTAAAGAAAAAATTAAGAAGCTTACATTTCTTTACATAAATGACCCTTTGAGGTGTGCTGCTGAAATAGTCAAAGATTATTATTTGCCAAATGACTCAATTGCCCTAAAAATCGCAGAATTAGCGAGGGATTCAGACTTTAAAACTGAAAAGTTTCAATTCGCTGATGAATTACAATTAATTATTGGGTATAATCGCGGTGAAAGTAAATATCAAGAAAAAATTAAATTAGTTTCACTATTGTCGGTAGGAGCTTTTCAAGAACGATGGTTTAGTGCTCAGCTAGTGAAATTAAAAAGGTGGTTTAATGAAGAATCAATATTTGCTTTAAGAAATGTTAATATCGTTAATATTGAGAATTTTGGAGAGATAGCTATTTCGTTCGCAAGAATCAGTGGAGGAAAAGTTACTGATTTACTTAAAAAAGAATTTCCAAAAATGAGAGCATATATAGGAATCGATACGAGGTTTGATGAAATTATTATTAATAGCGAATTCATTAATTGTCGAGACTTTGCCATTGAATTTAAAGGTGGAGGTCATAAATCGAGGGCAGGTTTTAAACATAAGAAAATTTTTTCAGAAAAGGGAGTTTTAAATCAACAATTTATACAAGATATCAAAATAAAATTTACTAAATTTAAAACTAAATACTGATCAAAATCGTAAGATATTACGAAGGGATATATCTAAAAAATATTTAGATATTTCAATTAAATCGTGAAAGATGCGTTTCACGAAATTCTCTGAAAAGAAATTAATTAAATCGGCAAATGAATTCTATTTAGAAGACAAAAGCTAATGTTTGAGAGCATATATGAAATAAGAAAAAATCCTTATAATCTTTCATATCTTACTTATTTGTCAAATGATAAAGCGCAAATTTTTTAAATCACTAAAGTTACAATAAAATTTAATATGCAGTGGGAAAAAGTTATTTCACACGGACACAGAGAAGATATGTACATTTATAAAGTTTTGACACCTCATAGTGAGACTGCAGATGACGACAAAAAAATTTTAAGAAATATTCTTTTAGTAGAAATTGGTAGAGAGGAATAAGATAAGGGTTTAATCTCCAATTTCTATATTAGTCGTTTTTTCATCAATTCTTTTTAATTTAATTTCAAGGATCCCATTAACATATCGTGCTTTAGCGTAATCAGAATTGATTGCGGAAGGCAATTTTACTTCCTTAAAATATTTTCTTTTTGATTCTGGTTTAGTTGATATTGTTAAAGAATCTGTTTTTGCTTCTAATAGTATATCATCTCTGGTAACGCCAGGCATTTCTGCTATTATAATAAGGTGATTTTCATCTTGATTAACTTCTACCATTGGTTCTCTCTTTTTTTTCACCTTTGTTTTACCAGTGTAAGATTCGGGCTTTATATTACCAAAAGAATCAACAGTTGGTTTTCCATCTGGCCCAGATGTTATATTAAAGCCATACATTATTGGTTCTTTAAAAAATTTCGATCGGTTCTTCCAAATCTCTCTTGTAAATTCTTCTGGAGAGAGTTTTTGTAGATCCTTGGGTAAATTTTTGGATATTTGCTTAAAAATTTCTTTAAAGATATGTTGAAATTGTTCTGAATTAAAAACTTTACTAATATCTACGTCTTTAAAAAATTTTTTTGGGTCACCAAACAATTTGAATAGATCGATTGGATCCTCATAATCATCTTCCTCATCCTCGTCTTCATTTCTATCTTTTGGCGGCATGAACTCACAACTCACTTACATATGTATAGATATTATGTTCAATTAAATTTTTAAATTTGAATTTAAATATAAATACATAAAGTTAAAAAGTTAATAGCTTATATTCTAGAAAAAATTGTTTAGATTAATAAAGTTATTCCAAATAAAAATTTTGTAATTTTATATTAAAAATATTTGAGAGTGGATTGATATTTATTCTGATTTAGATGAGGATGAAAAGGAACTTTACCTAGATGTTTTGAGAGAGGCGCCTCTATTACCTTTTTCTAATTTCGTATCACGTGGGGATATACCCGACCGGATCGATATTGCAAGACCAAGAAGCTATATTGATCGTGAAGTTTATCGGCTTGTTCGTCAAACTTATAGAGATAAATCATCACGATTAATACCTATTTTAGGATCAGCTGGTACGGGCAAAACACATGCGTATCATTCCTTTAAAGATAAAGAACGAGAAAATAGAAAGAAGTTAGAACAAGTAACTGAAGAAGAAGAAATCGAAGTTAGTCAATTAGAGCCTGTAGATTGGAGTATTGTTTATGTTCCTAGCCCTCCAGCAAGTATTAGAGTCTTACTACATGTATATACCTGCATGATTGAAGAATTAGGTGCTGAAATTCTCGATGTTGTCTCAGAAAGATTAGTAAAGGACAAATGGGGTGGTAAAAAAGGAGGAATCTTTCAAAAACCTAAAATTGATGAAGTTATTCAGAAAGGAATAAGAGAATTTCCTGGTGTTTTTGCAGATTGTGTAAAAGCATTAGTATTATACCAACTAGATAAAAACAAAAAAGCTTTAGCAGAAAGATGGTTACTTGGTGAAGATTTGGAAGATGACGAATTGAATGAATTAGGAATCAACAGTGTCGTTGAGGAAGATGATGTATGTTTAGCCATGATTAAAATCATAACAGATAACTTAGATCGAGTTCTTATTCTTTATTTTGATGAACTTGAATCACCATATCGTATGCTTGGTGAAACAGCCGAGCAAAAATTTCTCGAAATCTTAAAAAGATTATATAATGAAGTTAAAGGGTTAGTTATTTGCATAGCTGTTTTAAAAGAAATATGGCCTCGGATTTTAGAAATTGCAGATCCACCTTTACGTTCGAGAATGGAACCTGAACAAGAATTAAAACCTTTTAGTTTAAATGATTTAAAGATCTTCTATTCAAGGACTATGGAGGCTTTTTGGGATAATAATAATTTGAATCCTCCACTTTATCCTTTGTTTCCTATAAATGAAAAAATAATAGAAATGATTTATGAAAAGACGCAGGGCAATCCAAGAAATTCAATAAAACTTTGTAGGAGATTCATCGATAAAGTAGTGATGGAAGAGATGACTATAGAAGAATTAATGAAAGCTGGTTCGGAAATAGTTGCTTCCCCTAGACCCCCAACCATGGAACAAGAAGAAGAAGTAATCGATTTTTCAAAACCAAGAGAAGTGGTTAAGAAAACTATCGAAGAAATTTTAGCAGAAGAAGAATATGCGATAGATGTTAATCCCTCATCTGTAGCTGGAGCTGCGCTAAAAAGTATTATCAAGGTAGGCGAAGAAAAAAGTAAAAAATTCAAAACACAAATGGAATTTAAATTCAAGTTGGGTAAAAGAAGCCAAACTTTAGCAGCTTTAATTGACACAAAAGATAAAAAATGGGGTTTAGAGATCCCATCTATAAAAACGTTTGATAGAAGCGCGGGGGTTGCGGGTTACTATGCTGCAAAACGATTGAAAGATGCTATTGATGAAAATGCTATTGACGCTGCAATTTTAATAGTGCCAACAGGAAGTAGTGGAGCTAAATTTGAAATGATATTAGAAAACAATCCAAACATCCGTAAAGTAGAGATCAATAATGATTTAGGAGAGCAATTAATTGCTAATGCATTATCTTATCCTACTAAGGAAGGATGGGAGATTGCAAAAATTATATTTCCAGATATAGGAGATTATAAGCCCCCTGAGGAGGAAGCCTCTCCAGAAGACTAAGAAAGTTAAAGTAAAGAAAATATTATTTTTTCTACTTTTTAATTAAAGATTTTTGAAGAAATCTTTAAATTTTTTATCCATGCTGAATAACTCTTTTGCTAATTGATCAGCTCTTTTAAGCTCATTAGATATTCGAGTTAAAGATTCAGATAATTCTTGTTCTTCAAACGAATTTGATATGTTAATTAACTTATTTACTGGTTTAATTAGTTCATGATATAAATGAAGTTTATTTTGGTGCAATAACTCAATGAACTTCTCAATGTCTCTAAGCAGTGCTTCTTTCTCCTTCATAAAGTCAGGGAATTTTTCAATTTGTTCTACTTTACTTTCCAAAAAAGACTTAATTTCAGTCTCTTGAATTAATTCTGCTAATTCTGCTGCTTTTAAAAAGCTTTTCATTGCTTTTTTATACAATTTTTGGCGTAGTAGTTGTTCTGCAAGTTTAATTTCATCAGATAGCTTTTTAGGGATTTCTTCACCAAGATTAATTAATTCTCTTGCTTCTTGAAGTTTACCATCATCAATCATCTTTTTAGTTTTATCATCTATAGTGGCCTTAACTAAAGCAGGCTCCTTTAATTTTTCCATCAGTGAGAAAATAGAATTTAATTCATCTTTAAGTAAATCTTCCATTTTCGCCCTATCTTTAGAGAAGTTTTGCACTATTTTCTCAGAAATCTGGTTGATAATGCTTTTTAATGACACTAAATCTTCTTCTTCTTTCAGAATAAAAGCTATAAATAAATTATCTTTTTCAATAGATTTTGCATCAATTTTACTTGAAAAGTACCTTAAATCATTTATATGAGCTGATGCATTCATAAATTCTTTATCAATATGATTCTCTGTAAATTCTTTTAAAATCTCAGATGAAATTTTACTATCTGGGGATAAATAATATTCAGCAATTACATTAGGTCCAAAAGATTCATCTATCTCATAAATAATAATTCCAACTGGCGACATTTTTTTTATCTCCTTATTTCTTTCCAAATTGATATTTTTATATTTAATAGTTAATTAGCATTTAATTAAAAATTTTTATACCATCTTAATTATTTAGTTAATAGTCAAACTTAATAAGATTTTAAAATTTGAGAAAATTAGGAATAAAAGATCGAGTTTTTAGTTAAAATTGTATATCTATTTTTTATATTTAAAAACTTCTTCTCCTTTCATTGAGTTAATTGAGAGCCCTCTTTTATATCTTGCGTATTTTTCAAATTTTTCCTCAAATACAATATCAATTTCATCCAATGGTAAATCCGCATATACACCTCTATCTTTTAAATATTCACCAAAAAGGTTTCCATTATCATCATAAGGAGGAAAAACCGCATCATTTTCCCCATCAAATTCAACCATTGGGAGAAAGCCTCCTTTTATAGCTGTAGCTTCATCAAAAGAAGGGGTTAATTTTGTCCATCTATTATTCAAATAAAATTCACTATATCCGTGATAATACATAACATTATGTCCCATAAAGTCAATGACTTTTTGGGAAACTTTATGATTTATTAAATCGACTAAATGAATTCGGGCCGGAATTCCAACTGCTCTGGCAAATGAAGATAATAAAATGGATTTAGAAACACAGAAACCATTTTTTCTGCGTAAAGTTACACTAGCTTTAAAATTTGATTTTACATTGGGCAGGTATGTTGCCATATTATATTTAATTTCATTTCTTACCCAGTAAAATAAGGCAATTGCTTTTTCTTTATCTGTTTCTAAACCTTTTGTAATTTCTAATACTTTATTTTTAACGATTTTTTTATCAAAATCATAAAATTCAGTTGGTTGAAGATATATTGAAAAATCCTCCATGATTAGAAAAAAATGAGATTACTTTATAATTTTTTTATAATAATTAGGAATTAAATTCCTAATTCATCTAATCGTTCCTTAGTTGGCCATCCAGTCTCCCAATCCCAACCTCTTATTATGTAGTATTTTTTAAGATTTTCCTCCAATTCAAGTTTATTTCCAGCAGTACCTCCATATGGAATAGGTTTTGTATTAATTTTTGTTAAGTGATCATCGTCTCTTGTTACTCCTAATTTACAAGAAATTAACCGTTTAACATTATTTGCTCTCTCTCCTGCTTTCAGCATCCTTTTTTTGTTTCCCAAACTTTTAAACCCAGTAGCCGCTTGAAATAATTGCGTGAGATGAGGAATATTTACGTAAGGTTTATTGCAAATTACTCCAGAATCATACAAATTAGCTAAATCTTGCATATTGATAACATCCTTTTCTCTCCCGTTGATATCAAATCTATCTGCTCTTTTTATACCCTTTATATTAGCAACACGCCCATCAATTTGATAAAACTCTCCTTTTTCATGACTCGCACCACAGCAACACGTCATATAAGAAAGTGCTTGACCATTGTAAGCTCTAGGATCGTGCATAGGCATTTCCAGTCCTTTAACATGTGCTGCTAGTTCAGGATCAACTTCAAGCTCCTCTGCCATTATTTTCACTCCTTGAGATAGTAATTTACCTATACCTTCCATCTGTGAAATTTTCTCTACGAGTTTTAAGATTATATCTCCATTTCCCCATTTAATATCCTCTAGTTTGATATCTGAAAGATGTTTTTTGATATTTTCAATACCAATTTTATTCTCAACAAGATAAATTAAGAACGCAATTGAAACCCCCGCCGAAATTGTGTCGATTCCATCAATATTACATAGATGATTAGCTTCTAAAATGGGTTCCCATTCAAAAATACCGCATAATGGACCAAATGCTGCAAGTGTTTCATATTCAGGTCCATCAATTTTTAAGTCATTCCCATCTTTTTCATAAATTGTAGTTCTTCCACACCCAATAGTACAACCTGCACAATAGTAATTCAAAACAGGATACTTTTCCTTTAGTGATCTACCAGTCAACTTTTCAGCAATAAATTCCGACTGCGTGAAATAATATGCAGGAACATCTCCAAGGACCATTCCAATATCAGTATAACATGCCGTTCCATAATGGGATTGAAACTGTATCCCAAATGAGGCTTCTATTCCGACTTTAGCATAAGTAACAACTTTTTTCATCTCCTCAATATCTGCATATTCAATTTTATTGTTACCCCTTATAGCAACAGCTTTAAGTTTCCTATGACCCATAAGTGCTCCAAGTCCGCATCTACCCGCAGCCCTTCCTTCGTCATTGATAATACAGGCATACTTTACTAAATTTTCTCCACCCTTTCCGATACATGCGACCCGAATCTTCTCATCCTTGAGCTCATTTTTTATAGTATCGATCGTTTCATATGTGTTTTTTCCCCAATTATTCTCAGCACTCTTAAATTCTATGATTCCATTATCTATTACCAAATATATAGGTTTCTCTGAATCTCCAGTTATTACGATCGCATCAAATCCACTCCTTCTTAAGGTGATTGGAAATTGTCCTCCTGAGGTTGATTCTCCCCACACTCTGGTAAGTGGGGATATTCCAGTAACCGAATATCTTCCGCTTGAAGGCGTTATTGAGCCTGTAAGTGGTCCAGTAGCGAAGATTAGAGGATTGATACTAGCATATGGACTTTGTTTCAATATTTCATAATCTTCATCAGATAACAGGTCGTAAGTGAGTTTAGCAGATAAACCAACACCACCAACAAAATTTTCAGCGACTTTAGGATCAAGTTCCTTTATTTCGACTTTCTTTGAATCTAAATCAATATAAGCAATTTTTCCATTATATCCAAACATTTCTGACATAACTTTTCCCCCCTACATATAATATAATTCCATTAAATCTTCTATTTTATTTTCATATGCAATTTCGAAGATTTTCCAGATTTGTGGTGGATCTAATTTTCGGGTAGAAAATAGGGTACATGTATCATTAAACGCATAATTAATCAACTCTTCTTTCTTAACTTCCATATCATCTTTAGAAATTTGAACTTTCTCAAGTGTTTTAATGGAAATTGGAGCATTAATTTTTTTCATAAAATCCTGTAATGCTTCTAAAAGTTCTCGAAGTACTTGGTCTCTTGGTTTTCCGTCCTTTTCTATTCCAAAAGTTTTAGCTAAATCATAAAACCGTTCTGTAACTTTAGATTGATATGCAATTGAAGCAGCTAAAAAAATGCCTACTGAGACACCATGATGTACGTGGAATATACCACCAAATGAATGACCTAATGAATGTTCAATTCCAGCAGCGTTTGTATTTATAAATCCTACTCCTGCTATAAAAGCTGCCATGAGCATCTGTTCTCTTGCTTCCAAATCATTTCCTCTTTTTATAGCGCGCGGTAACCATTGTAAAATCATTTCTGTTGCTTTCAGATTATGAATATCGGTATATACAGTACTTCCTTGTAATACATAGGCACCCATAGCATGAGCAAGGGCATCCATTCCCGTTCCCATAGTTAAATATGGTGGCATTGACTTAGTAAAATCAGAATGTAATACTACATAATCAGGACATATTTCATACAATGGAACAGCAACCTTCTTCGGGGGATCTCTGTCAGTATTGGTAACCATAGCATTAAATGAAGCTTCGGCACCTGTTCCGCTAGTTGTTGGAATTGCGCATAAGAGAAATATTTTCTTCCGGAGACCCAAGTAGGAGGGTGCCATCATTGTATTTACATTGATAGCAGGTTTTTCATAATATATCATTATTACTTTTGCCATATCCATCGTTGAACCCCCTCCAACAGCAATAATAACTTTCGGATCATATTCCTCACAGATCGCTACTGCCTCGCGTACTGTATTTAAGGGTACCTCTGGGATGACGTTATCAAAAATTCTGCTGTCAATATTTCTTAATTCCTTCAATTTTTTAGCGACTTTTTCCCCGAGTTTCCTTATATCTTTATCGACAACAATTAAGACTCTTTTTTCATCATCTGTTAAATACGCTCCTAGTAATATCGTTAAATCTGTTAAGCTATTGGTTCCAGTAAAAGTAATTTTTGGATGAACGATAGGGGCATGATATCCGCGCATTGCATTACTAGCTGATTTTATATACAAAGTTTTTAAATCCGGGTCTTCATACCATGCAATATCTCTTTTTGACATTATTTCACCTCAAAACTAA
>JBATUM010000338.1:0-5169 GCA_049671145.1 Promethearchaeia archaeon | reverse complement strand
GTCATTAGGTCATCATTACCACCAAAAATTAATTTAAGTGGATAAAATCCTCCCGCATCAAACAATTCTTCTGGAATATTATCATGAGAAATAAAGCCAATAACTTTTTTCCCTTCATCTTTTTTTTCCTTAAGAAATAGAGAGAAATCCGAAAGTAATTCTAAGTCTTCCATAATATTCCTTTTAAGAATTTAATTTATTATTAACTAAAAAAGAGTCAATATTTCAAAAAATTTAATTATTATTCTCTTGAGCTATAAGTGCTGCGCCAATTGCCCCCGTTAATTGTGGATATTCGGGTGTAACAATTTCAAATCCTAGTTCTGCTACTAAATATTTTTTAACAGCGCTATTCTTCGCAACTCCTCCACAAAATACTAATTTAGGTGCTACTCCAATACGTTTTGCCATACCAGCTACTCTTCTTGAAATTGATTTATGAATCCCAGCAGCTATACCTTCTTTTGATGTGCCTCTTGCAAAAAGACTAATCACTTCACTTTCAGCAAATACAGTACATGTAGAACTTATAGATGCTGGTTGATTTGATTCTAAAGCTAAATCACCGAATTCATTAATGGGAACTTCTAACGCATGTGCCATAACTTCCAAAAATCTACCTGTTCCGGCAGCGCATTTTGACTCTGCTCAAATTTTTTTTTAAGCAGATTTATCATTCATTTGGAAATCAATAACATTGCCGGTTTTCTTAGAAATTAAAATTGCTTTGCTATCCTGTCCACCAATATCAATAACCGAGTGAGCATCAGAAAAGAAGTACTGAGCTCCCCTAGCATGAGCCGTAATCTCGGTTACTCGATCATCAGCAAAATCTACTGTGTTTCTCCCGTAGCCTGTACTGAGCACAAAGACATCAGATCTTTCTAGATTATTTTTAGCTAAGATATCTTCAAAAAGATTATGCCCTACTTTTTTGAAATCGTATGTAGATCTTTCTGTTCGATGGTCTATTAATTTACCCTCATTCACTAAAACTATCTTAGTTGCTAAAGAACCGATATCAATTCCTATAAATGCTTTCAATTTTTTATCTTCCTACTTACCTTTTGCTTTAAAAATTCATCAAGAAATATTAAATTTATCCTTTAATCGGTGAAATTAAGTAAATCTTAAGATAATAAGTGAGATAACAATAGTTAATGTGAAAGCAATTAATAATTGGAGGATATTTTTGATAATTGATTCACGAGAAATTGCACCTAAGAAAACCCCTAAGAATAAAATTGATACAAATATTATCAAAAAAGAGATTATGAATGTTTCAAATCTTGCTTGTGAAACCAAAAAGAAAGGGATCAAAGGTATAATTCCACCTAAAAATGGGGCTAAACCGTTCACTAACGCGACACTAATTGTAGCAAAAGTCTCTGCTTTTTCTTGCAAAGTTTTTTTCTTGGATTCTACTTCATTTTCTGGTTCATTTTGAACAAATTCATCCACTTTTATACTCTTTAACATAGCTTTTTCTAATTCTTTCTTGGTTATGTTATTTTCTTCTTCTACAGGTTCACTAACAACTACCATTGCTTTATCTAATTCTAATCTTAATTTTCTCTGCTCAGCCTTCTCAGACATGTAGGAACCTGATATACCTGATATTAACATTGAAATGGATGTTGCAAAACCAGTTAAAAGAACAATCTCACTCTCAATAAAAGGGTGGGATTCTTCCAAAATTAATACAAAAAAACCTAAGAGAATACCAAGAACGGTAAGTAACCCATCATAGAAATTATTTACAAAATAGCGTCGAGCTATTCCCCCAAGTTTTGTGATCTTGGAAAAAAGTTTATATTTTTTAAACATTTTTTTGATTATTTAATTTAAATTGGCTGTAAAAGCCAATGATTTAATCTAAATTCCTAATAATAAAGATACTAAAAGAGTTACAATACCTGCGGTCACTAAGTGTAAAGCATATTTAACCCGACCACCACCAGAGATATTACCAAGAAACACGCCTAAATAAACTAATAAACCTGTTAAAATAATATAAGAAAAAATGAAATGAAATAACGATAAGACAGTACCAAAGAAAAATGGAATTAATGGAAGAGAAGAACCTATAACTGGAGCACCTCCATCTACTATAGATGCTACGATAGTAGCAAATTTTTCTGCTTGTTCAATTAAAGTCTTACTCTGTTTATCTTTTTTCTGATTGTGTTCAATAGGAACTAGTATCTGTCTCTTATTATTTGTCTTTTCTGAATTAATCGATATTACCATAGCTTTTTGGATTTCTTTTTCTTCTAATAATCTTTTAGCTAACTCTAGTTTTTCTCTCTCAATCGTTTCATAATCGGTTTCTACTTCTTCTTCCTGAAGAATCACCATATCTCTTTGTAAGGCCATCAATTTTTTTTTTCTTTCAGCTTCCTCAGAAAGAAAAGCGCCCCATAACCCACTTATCCCTATAGCCAAAGCAGTCGCAAAACCAGTAATAATTACATTACTTGGCGTGATATTGCTACCATTTGGAGAAAGGAATATGATAAACAAACCACTAACAATTCCAGCACATGTTAATGCTCCATCGAAACAATTGTTAAAAAACTTTCGACGAGAAATAATTCCCAAATCAGACATTTGGGAATACTTTTGCCATTTTTTTAAAGTTGTTTTAATTCCCATTTTATTAAAAATACACCTATTAAATATCATGTATTCTAAATGTAAAACTTTTACCTTTAGCAAGAGTATTTATCAAAATAAGGAGTCTCCAAAAAACCAATTATTTATGATAATAATAAAATCTAAGTTTTTATTCTATATAAATTAATTTTCTCCTAAAAGCTGATGATTTTTATTTATCTAATCATATAATATTCTTAGACTGTTAAAAATTTAGTGAAATTAAAAATGTCAACAAATAGGAAGATAAAAGAAGAAATTATAAGTTTACTTGTGGAACATTCAAGGATAATGTATGCCGTTATAAGTGATATGGGTGTATATTATAGTGCTTGGGCAGAGGGATACGAAAAAAATAAAGAAAGTTTGCAGAAAAAAAAGAGTAAAATGCAAATATCTGAGGAAGAGGCAGACGAATATAAAATTAAATTGATACAAAATTTCGCAGAAGCAGGAGCTCAAGGTTTAGGTGATTATATTGATTTGATATTAAAAATGGATAACGTAATTAATTATCCTCTTGAATTTGTTGATATACTCAATAAAATTCAATTGAAAGGTAAAATTCTCAAGGAAATTAAAAAGAGATATAACAAGTTAATAAATCAAATTATGGAAATGGCAAATGTACTCAAACAAACAATAAAAAATCTAAGAGATAATACAGATAAGGTTTATGAAAACACAGTTAAAATTCATGAGTTCGAGAATGATATTGATACAATTTACCGGCAATTTCTTGACTATCTTTATTCCACTTCAAATGAAGAATTAGACCTTAGACTATTATTAAGAGTAAGAGATAGTATTGTGTTACTAGAACAGTTAGCCGATCGTATGCATGATATTGCAGATGTTATCCGTGTTTTACTTTATCAATAAAATTGACTTAAGCGACTAGTCAATTTTATTAATTTTGAAAATAGTATTATTTACTATTTAGAAAAATTTTTACGCAATTAATTTTTTATTTCTCTTAAAATAGAATATATTTTGAATTTAAACTGGATGTGAAAAAATTATGAATGGCAAGAAGAAATTTTATTTATTACTTGGTGTATTTCAGATAGTCTTAGTCGCAACTGTATTTTTTTCAGTGAATGGTCTAATAACATTAGTTTCAGCCCAAGCTGGGTCTGATTTTGATTATTATAATTCTCTAACTGCTGCAATTTTAGCAATTGCAGCAAGTATTTCTGTGAGTGCAGCAGTACTAGGAAGTGCTTGGGCTATAAAAACGGTTGGTACAGCAGCTATTTCATCTCTTTCAGAACGAGAGGAAAACTTTTTCAAAGCTTTTTTGGTTGTTGCATTGGCTGAGGCGTTAGCGGTATATGGTTTGATCGTAGCTATTCTTTTATGGACAAAGATTCCTCCATCACCAGCATAGAAATATTATTTATTAATTTATATTAATTTTTATTAAAATTCCATTTAGTGGTGTATTTTACGAGCATTATTATACCTTCTTATGTTTATACATACATAAAACTAGATTTCTTGAAACAACTTATAATGGACGAATATTCCTTAAAAAAGTTAAAAGATTTTGAGGAAATAAGACAGTTTCTCGATTTTATTAGGCCATATTATCCTGAAATTAACATAGAAGAGGATACAATCGTTGAAATAGAACAATCTCTTTTCCATACTTATATTAAATTAATTGGTAAAATAATTTTATTTTCACCCGAAAATATGCGTAGGTTTCTTAGAACCTTATTATTAAAATTTGAAATAAGTAATATTAAACAATTAATTCTCGGTTCAATAACAGGGATGGTCAAAAAAGAAAAATCTAAGCGAGTGAATTTTTTTGTTGAAGAATTATTAGAGCAAAAGGATTTCATTAATAATTTGCTTGAAATAACATCTTTAGATGAAATTCAATTGTTTATGAAAAATACAAGATATAATAAGGCAATTAGAGAGGGAATTCTATATTTTAAAAATAACGCCCAAATTTTTGTGTTGGAAGCATTTTTAGATAAAGAATTTTACAAAAATTTGAAAAGAAGTGAAGAGACTTATAGTAAAAAAGAAGCAGAAATGATAAATCTATATATTAAATACGAGATTGAAATATATAATTTAAAAATGATTTCCCGAGGGATTAAAAATAATATTGATAGAAAATTATTATCTCAATTTTTAATTAATGAATTTTTATTTTTTAATAAAGAGGAACTTGACTATTTGTTAAAGTTTGTAAATATTGAACAATTTATTTTATATGTTGAAAAGTACTTAAGGACTGACAAAGAACTGAAATCTCTATTAATACCTATAGAGCTGAGTAGGAAACATTTAAAATGGTCTCTAGAAGGTCTTTATCAAGTTTATTACTTTAAAAAATTTAAGATAAAAATAGATGATATTGAATATTCTACAATATTTAAAATATTAGAACTTATTATAAAAAAGGATAGAGAAATAAAATTCAATATTATGCCAAATGTAATTAGAATTATTCACAAAAAATATGAAGAGTTAGATGTAATGAATGATCATTTT
>JBATUM010000337.1:0-1638 GCA_049671145.1 Promethearchaeia archaeon | reverse complement strand
AAATATACTTTATCTATATAAGAAGATCTTTTAGTAACATCTATAATGAATGAATTATCTCGTGTTTCGTATCGAAATTTGGATGAAGTTATCGAAAAATAATTTTGACCCAAATTCAAGTCCGTGGTATTAATTAGAATATAATAAATACCTAAAGATGGATTTTCTGTTAAATTTTTTGGAGTACCAAAGCCATAAAGTAGTACAGAAGCATTAGATATAAATGTATATGAAGAATCTTTATAAATAATTGATATATTTAGGATTTGGTCTAAAGCTAATTTAAAATAACCAGATAAAGTTTTATTTTGATTATTTAGGAATAAAGATAAGTGTGTTTCCTCCTCATTACTTGTTACCATATAAGTGATTACTAAAGAAGCATTATCCACAGAAAGAGTGATCATTTGATCTAAACCAAAATTATCTCCAATGAATAATTGAATTGAAAGGGTTATGTTCACATTTTTTTTAATTAAATTAGTTACATCAAAGCCACCAGCTTTAGCTTCTTGAAAAACTGTGGTTGCTGAACTTAATTTAACAGTTTCTGAATGTAATGAACCGTTAATCGAAATTCTAATCTCAGAATTTGGTGATGAACTTGGCCAGAGCTGGTCGGCTTTATAATTAAATCTAAGTGTTGCTTCTGTTATCTCTACATTACTACCACTTATCTTATTACCTACTTGATTCCATGCTAGCGAAGAGAGTTGATCGACATTTTTAACATATGTGAATGTAAGGTTTAGATGATTAATTATAATATCATTAAACCAATCACTGTCTTGGGGAAAATTATCTTCGCACCATATCCGTATTCCAGCAGTTATAGTAAAATTCTGAAAATCAGAACTTAATACTTGTGTAAGGTAATAAATTAATGTTTCTTCTGGTACTGATTCCATTAAAGTATCCATCATAGTTGAAATTGCTGGAGAATCCCGCCCTAAATTATATGTCTGATTATAAGCAATTTCAAACACATTCTCCTTATACAAATCAGAAATTAAAATATAAAATCTAATATAATCTCCTGTGGCAACTTGAAACCATGGATCAGCATCATCATAGGGAGTATCGACTCCATCTGAATAGGGTTGAGACGATGGAGTAGTAACTGTTGCGTTACATATTGCTTTAATCGAGGCTGAAGTTATAATATAATCTGAAATATTTAGGGAGAGAGTAACATTTCGATCCCACTGAACACTTGGGGATTGATCTGCTCCTTCATCCCAATAATGAGATGCATAAAAACCATCCTGATTAATGGTATAAGTGTCAGGCAAAAACGGAAAATTAGGATTTGTTTTCTGAATCCAATTTGAGCCAGTAGGCGGATCGGCTACTAATGAAAATGTCCCTTTATCCCCGAGAACTTGAAAATTCGCTTGATTTTGAGCGTTAGTTGCATTTAAATCGGATAAATCTCCTTGGGAAACGTTATACCAAGGTGTAATAGGTTTTTCGAAAAATCCGTTCTTTAACCATTGCTCTGTAAACTCCTCTTCATAAATTCCTTGGCTCTTCAAATTTGATCTTTCTTCAGTAGGATTTTTGTCTGAAGAATTATCTAATCCTTTAATTATTGAAAATGATAAACCTATTAAAGAAGAATTTAAAATGATTAATAGC
>JBATUM010000336.1:0-24521 GCA_049671145.1 Promethearchaeia archaeon | reverse complement strand
TTCTTCCTCAGATAATCCACTGCTTTCTTTAAGTTGTTCCATTGTCTGTGAAATATTATCCTTGAATGCCATCACGAGATCCAAGTTTTCTTCTTTTATATTGAACTTCAAAATATTAAGCAATGTTTTTGTAATTTGATAAGGAAATCCTCCTGCTTTATTTATTATATTAGCGGCTTTCCGGTATTCTTCTTTAAAGTCATTTGCCATATTTAAAACCTGGAATTTTTTTTTAATTTTTTGTTTGAATATAATAATTTTAATTTGTTGTAGTTGTTAATAAGTATTTTATTCCAAAATTAGTAAAAATTAATTTCAATAAATATCCATCTAATAGAAGAAAATGCTTTAAATTAAATTCATTCAATTTCAAGTATCTTTTTTACTAGCTTCTTTTTCTCTTCTAAATTCGCTTGTCTAGATATCATAATTCTTTGAGCTTGAGGGGAGCCCGCCCCATGGAGGGATTCTGTCCTATAGCTTACCGATGCAACACCCATGGTTAAGTTCTCGATAAAGCGCAATACTTTATACCTATCTTCCGCGCAAATTCCCTCACAAGTTGTCAAATATTTCTCAATTAATGGTCGTATTTCATCTGATTTAAAATCTGCTTCAGATGGCATCGTACAAATCATTCCACCTGCAAGATCTTCAGTTAGTCTTCCAATTTCATAAGGAAATCGTGTTACGTTTTGTTTACACACATTAGCTAAGAGCATATCCATTTCATAATTACCTGCTTCTCTTTGGAATCCTAATGAGCTACAAGCTATACCACAACTATATAAAGTTTCATTTAGATGTGTCATTTCAACAAGTTTATCTCTAACATGAGATGCTTTTTCAGTCCCATTATATTCCGAGATTAGAGCTGCAGCTCCAATAAGTACATCTCCAACTCCCACTTTACATCCTCCATAAGATTGTCGATGAAATCCAGCAAAACGATTTACTAATTCTCCGGAGAATTCGATTTCACCCTTCATAAAGATGTTCTCTTTAGGTACAAAGACATTATCAAACACTACAAAAATTTCTTGTCCGCCATACTTAAAATTCCCAATATCTAATTTACCTTCTTCCATTTTTCGAGTATCACAGGATTGCCTTCCATATATTAGCGTAATTCCATTTTGGTTTGTATCAATTCCAAAACTAACAGCATATTCCTCTTCACCGGTCCTTAATGAGAGAGTGGGCATAATTATCGCCCGATGAGAATTAAGAAATCCTGTCTGATGAACTTTTGCACCCCGTACTATAATACCATCATCATTCTCGTCAACAATATGCAGATATGCATCAGGGTCTGGTTGATCTTTAGGTCGTTTACTTCTGTCTCCCTTTGTGTCTGTCATTGCTCCATCTACCATAAGATCTTGCCGTTGAACTTCGATCCAATATTTTTTAAATCGTTCATGGTAATTATTACCATACTTTTTATCCATTTCATAAGTTACACTGTATAAAGCATTTGCCGTATCAAAACCAACACATCGTTGGAAACAACAGGCCGTATGTTGCCCCAATAATCTTTGCATCTTAACTTTTTTAATCAAATCCTCTATGGATTGGTGAATATGGGTGAACCGATTAATTATCTCGCCTGTTAAATGTGATTTTACCGTCATTAAATCTTTATATTCTTCCATTTGAGCTAATTCATAAATTTTCATTACAGTATTAATTGAGGGTTTTATAATAGGATGATTCCAAAATTCCTCAACTTTTTCACCAAACAAATATAAATTTACTGGACGTTTTATACTTTCTAAATATTCTTCAGGGGTTTTTAATGGCATTTTTATAAAAAATCTAAATTTTTAATTTTTAACTATTTAATAAAAAATCGTTTAGTTATTAAAAATAACTCAAATAATTGTAAATTATTTCCTCATTGATTATTAATATTCGATTAAAAGTGCTACTTTATTTCTTATAAGCAATACATGCCTTTATAAAATCAGTGTAAATGGGAGACGGACTATATGGACGCGATTTAAACTCTGGGTGAAATTGTGTACCTACCATCCAATGATCTTTCCGATTCAACTCAATACTATTAATTATTTTTCCAGTTTCATCTCTACTTGAAACAACCATCCCTTTTTGCTTAGCTTCATCCGTAATAAACCTCTCTTTTATATGAAATCTATGTCTGAATCGTTCAAATATCTCTTTTTTTTGATATGTATTAAAAAGTCTAGTATCAGGTTCTATGATAATTTTTTGAGCTCCTAATCTCATACTTCCTCCTTTTTCAGTCACTTCCTTTTGACTTTCTAGCAAATCCACTACAGGATAAGGTGTATTTGGATCTATTTCAGTTGAATGTGCCCCAATTAGTCCTAAATATTTCCTACAAAATGCAACATACATCAACTGAGCTCCAAAGCATATCCCGAGAAAAGGTACTTTCTTTTCCATGGCATATTCAGCAGAATGAATCATTCCTTCCACTGCTCTTTCTCCAAAACCAGGAGTTAGTAAAATACCATTACAATCACTCAATTCCTTTTCAATATCAGTTTCTTCTGTTATATTTATCATTTTTAATTCAGGTTTGTATCCTTGATGAGCTGCAGCATGGTCTAACGCATTATTTATAGAAATGTAAGAATCAGAAATGTTGAAATATTTCCCGGGCATTCCTATTCTTATTGCTTTAGTAGCATTCTTATACATCTCAACCATTTTTACCCATTCAGAGTAATTTGTTACCTCACTGTAGGATACTAATTTCGCTTTTAAATCAATCAGTTCGCATATAATATCTCCTAATCCTTGCTTTTCAAATAGAATTGGTAATTCATAAACGGTTTCTAAATCTGGATTAGAAAAAACCGCATTTCCTGGAACATTAGAATATAACGAAATTTTTCTTCTAATATCTGAATCTAATGGTTTTTCACTTCTCCCAATTAAAATATCTGGTTGTAACCCCATACTCTGAAGCATTTTAACAGAATGTTGAGTTGGTTTAGATTTTTGTTGTCCTACAGCACTAGAATAAGGTATTAATGTCACATGAACAAAAGCAGTATGTTTTGGAAATTCTAACTTCATTTGACGAAATGCTTCTAAAAAAATACTAGATTCTAAATCACCTACAGTTCCTCCACATTCAATTAATAATACATCTAAATCTTCAGTTTCTGCTATTTCCATTAATCTATGCTTAATTATGTCAGTTACATGCGGAATCAACTGAACAGTTTTTCCCAAAAAACGACCCTTCCTTTCACTTAGAATCGTTGTAAGATAAATTTGACCCGAAGTAATGTTGTGAGAAGGATGCATCTCTATTCCTAAAAACCTACTGTACGTCCCAAAATCTTGGTCAATTTCAGAAATTTTATAAGATCGTTCATCTGAATCAGGGACAGGTCTAAAGTCCAATACATCTTCTGTAATAAAACATTCACCATGTTCTACAGGATTAAGAGTTCCGGGATCTACATTAAGATATGGATCTATTTTTACAACAGAAACTTTAAATCCCCGGAACTGAAGGACCTTTCCTATGCTAGCAGTGACCACACCTTTCCCAATACCACTCATGACTCCTCCAGTTACGAATACCATCTTAGCATCCATATGTGATGATTTTTCTGTATTTTTTTTATTCATCTAAATCAATTCAAATTTTAATTATTCATATATAAAATTCAAATTAAAAATATTAAATATAAAACACATTTAATAAGAATTTCGAGAATATAATAAAACCAATAAATGATAAGATTAGGTTATAAATAGACTTTTTGATGAAAAATTTGGATCCGAGGTTATATTAAGTCCTAATCTTCTCAAACCAGCTTCATCTCCTGGGGTTGGTAAGTGTGTTGAATGCATTTCGCAACCGTAAAGTTCCTTGAGTTTTTCTATAGCAATTTTGGCAGAATGATTAAAATCAGCACTTATGCTTAAGGTAATAAGAGTTTCTTCGAGATTAAGACTCAATCGCTTAGAGTTGAAAATCTCAGATTTTAAAAAACTTATAGATTTTAAAATATTAGGAGATAGAAGATGTATATTTTTAGGAATACCAGCTAATTCTTTAATTGTATTTAAGATTAAGCTGGAAGCGGCATGCATTAGTGGAGAATTACTCCCAGTTATTATTTTTCCATTCCTCAATTGTAATGCAGCTCCAGCAAATACACCTTCATTTCCTTTGCCTTTCTTTTTAGCATCTATAGACGCTTGCCGGGCCTCTTTTACTACTTCTCGATCTAATATTGTGAGATTCAATTCTTTCATCAACAATTCCGCTCTCTGTACAGTTTTTTTATCTGAGACACCCATTATATATTCACAACTATATCGTAAATATCTTCGGATCAATTCCTGTTTTGCTGCTTGTTGCACTAGATCATCGTTAATTATAGCAAAACCTGCTTTATTTACGCCCATATCTGTAGGTGATTTATATACTAATTTGCTGTTCATAATCCTTTGCATAATTTTCTTAACCACCGGAAAAATCTCTATATCTCTGTTATAGTTTATTGCCGTTATATTATAAGCTTCAAGATGAAAAGGATCCACTTGATTAAAATCCCCAAGATCAGCAGTGGCTGATTCATATGCCATATTTATAGGGTGCTTTAATGGTAAATTCCAAATTGGAAAGGTTTCAAATTTAGCATAACCTGCTTCGATCCCCCTTATATGCTCATGATATATTTGAGAAAGACAAGTTGCTAACTTTCCACTACCAGGTCCAGGTGCAGTGACAACGATTATAGGTTTAGATGTTTGGATGTAAGGATTTGCGCCATAACCCTCGTCACTAATGATTACATCAATGTTAGTAGGATATCCCCTAATAAAATTATGCGTATATACACTAATATTGCGACGTTCCAGTTTATTCATAAATTGTTTTACTATTTGTTGTCTGTTATAGCGTGTCACTACCACTGCACATACATTAATTCCCCCTTCTCGAAGATCATCGATTAATTTTAATGCATTGGTGTCATATGTTATACCAAAATCTGCGCGAATCTTCCTTCTTTCTATATCTCCAGAATATATACAAATAATAACCTCAATTTTATCTTTAAGAACCTTTAAAAGCTTCATTTTCACATTTGGGTCGAATCCTGGGAGAACTCGTGAAGCATGATAATCATATACCAGTTTACCACCGAATTCAAGGTATAATTTATTTCCAAATTGAGCTGCTCGATCTATGATGCTCTTAGATTGTTCCTTTAGATACTTCTCGTTATCAAAACCGATTTTATTAATAGTCATTCTAATTAAGCTACTAAAATTAATTTCCTTTAAAATTAGGATCTCTCTTCAGAATATCATCAACATTCATTTTTAGATTACCCTATTTATATTTATCAATATCTATTCCATATTTTAAAAAATGCTTTCTAGTCACTTCCTCTTGTTGTTTATTATAGTCCTTCAAAAATGCCTCAAACTGTGGTGGGTTGGTACCTTTTAAAGTAAGGGCTCGTAATACTGTCTTACTTTCATATATATAGAGTTGATTATTTTTTATTCCTTCAATATATTTCTTTACGGCTCTGTCAGGAGGCATTGCTTTACTTTCCATTTCTTTTAATAGTAATTGATAAATTTCTCTTAATCTTTTTTCACCCACGTCATCAATGAGCTTCTGGGAGGACTTAATTTTGCATTTTTGAAAGATAGTTGTTCTGATATATAAGGGAACAATAACAGATACATTTATTCCATAACTACTGAGCTGCCCAAAAAGTGCTTCTGATAAACCTACAACAGCAAATTTTGAAGCAACATAAGGAAGAGGCTCTGTAGCTCCAAGTACACCTGCTCCTGAAGCCATATTAACTATATGACCCCCACGTCTCTCCACCATTTTTGAGAGAAACACCTTTATTGAATAGATTATACTCCATAAATTAACATCTAATAATTCTCTCCAGTCATCCAAGGTAATTTCGAAAATACTTCCACCTATAACGATTCCAGCATTATTGATTAAAAGATCAACATTTCCTAGTTCAGAGTAAAATTCTTTAGCAACATTTTGAAAGTCTTCAAATTTCGTGACATCACATTTAGCAGCATATACCCTTGCTCCGGCAGTTTCAACTTCATTTTTCACCTTCTCGAGGTTCTCCATATCAATATCAGCGATAAATAGATTCATTCCTTCTCCTGCTAATGCTAATGCGAAAGATCTTCCAATTCCATTAGCAGCCCCAGTTATAAAACAGTTTTTATTTCTTAGTTCTTTCATTCCATTTCCTAATGGTTATTGAATATGATATATAGAGTTTAATTTTTTCACATATAATTCTTTCTAAACAATTAAGGAATGAAAAAGTTAATCAATATTTAAAGAAGAAAAAGAAAATAAAATTATATTGCTTTAAATAGCTGTCTGAGAGCGTAACTCATAATATATTGCTGCACTTGGCGAGTTCCTCCGCCAATTTCTTGAATTCTAGTTATCCCTAATAAATCCTGCATTAATGTATTATCACACACACCAGCACCTCCCATAAGATTAGCACACTCATAAGCAACTCTTTCAGATAATTTAGCACTGACAGACTTTAGTTGAGCGGCTGTAGCTCCAAGTGTTAAGTTAAATTCTTTTGGAAGAGTACCCTGTTCTTTCATCTTATTATCTACCATCTGTGTTACATTTAAAATTGCAAGAGATAGACTCATCGTTTCAGCCCATAAATCCGCTAGAGGAAATCCTACTCCTTGATATTTCAGAATTACTTGATCAAATTGCTTTCTCATATTAACATAGATAAAAGCGTGAGTAATTGCGTTCCAAGCTTCTGCGACATTAAGACAAACAATCCCTAATCGTTCTAAATTTAAACCTTCAAATAAATGAGATCTTCCATCCCCAGGTTTACCTAAAACACAATCAGCAGGTATCCTTAAATTTGTAAAGGTTTCTTTACCAATATGTATCCTAGGAGTCCATGGAATATTTACTCTCTCTGCCTTCCAACCTTCCCAAGTCGTATCAACAAGGAACTGTCCCATAGTATTCCCATTATTCTTTTCTGTTACGGCATACATTACAGCCCAATCTGCCTTAGAACCATTAGTTTGATAAATTTTTTCACCATTTACTAAATAACTTCCATCCTCTTGCTCATCGCATGTAGTAAGCATATGAACCGCATCTGAACCTCTTTCTGGTTCTGTAATGCATATACATCCGATTTTTTCTCCAGTAACTAATTCTTTTAATGCTTTTAGACGGATATCAATATTTTCATGATGGAGCATTAAAGGATTAATCGCTAAAATACTTGCTCCCATACCCATAGTAAGTTGAGGGTCAAAAAAGTCAGTAGCAAACGCTCTCATAAATTCAGCAGTCATTCCATAAGGCTCATAATTTAAGTCAAGCATATCAAAATTATTTACTCGAGTTACCAATCCCTCCTTTCCAATTTCAGGAATCCATTCGTAAAAATCTTCATTATGAGTAACATTATGCTTTTTTTCAAACCCTATAAAGAATCTTTCAACTTTTTTGAGGAAATCAAAATGTTCTTTTTTCAAATATGTCATTAGATTATAATTCAAAAATTTATATCTATTCTTTAATGAGAGTTTTTCTAAAATTTCATCATTAATGCATTGAACTTCTCCCTTTTTATTTTCCAATTAATTCAACTCCTTTCTTTTAAAAACTAAATTATTATGGTTATAGTATACAATAGATTTCTTAATATAGTTTTTTAAATCTTAATTGAAAAAAAAAAGAAATAGAAAAATAAGTAAAAATAAAAATAACTTTATTTATTTGATTCTTCTCTAAGTGCTCGTTTTAAAACTTTTCCTACAGTAGTTAAGGGTAAAGCTTCTCTAAATTCCCAAATCCTAGGATTTTCATACTTTGAAAGATGGTCTGCTGCGTATTTTTGCAATTTAACTTTCACAGGCTCCGTAGGTTGAACTCCTTCTTTAAGTTGGACTATTGCTTTTACAATTTCACTTCCGGGGCGATCAGGGTCTTTCATTCCAATGATAGCAACCATCTCGATATCTGGATGTTTTGTCAAGACATCCTCGACGTGAACGCTATAAACTTTATAACCAGACACAATTAGCATGTCTTTTGTTCTATCTACAATAGTAATATATCCATCTTCATCCATTACTCCTACATCTCCAGTATGTAACCATCCATCAATAATTGTTTTTGCGTTAGCTTCTGGTTTTTTATAATATCCTCTTGTAACATGAGGTCCTTTGCAAATTATTTCACCAGGTTTGCCGAGTTCTACTTGTTCTCCAGTCTCAACATCCACTATCCGAATTTCTGTATCAGATACAGGTAGACCCACGGTTCCAATTTTTTTTTTTCCATAATAAGGATTAGCTGTAAGAATAGGTGAGGTCTCTGTCATTCCATAAACTTCCATCACTTTATTTTGAGCTTTCATAGTATTTTCGAAGTCTTTAATTGCTTCAGCGGGAAATGGAGCTGCTCCAGATACGTAGACATCAAGTCGATCTAAAGCAGTATCTGGAACTTTATTGATCAAAGGGTCGTTTTTAAGTGATAAGTATAGAGTAGGTACATTTACCATTAATCTTGGTCGTTTATCAATAACTTCTTCTATTATGTGTTTTGTATCTCGTGGATTAGCAATTAAAATTTGAGGGGCAGATATGTAAAGTGTAGTCATACTCATTTGTAAACCAGCAAGATGGAACATGGGGAACGCGCTTAGATTTATTTCTCCCTCTTTTGCTACTTTTGTATCAATCCAGGTAACAATTTGGGTCATATTTGAAATAATATTTTTATGAGTTAATTCTGTACCTTTAGGTAATCCTGTAGTTCCGCCAGTGTATTGGAGTAGAGCTAAGTCATTTTCAATATCGATATTCACTTCTTTAACATCTGGTGCTGTTTTCATTACCTCTTGAAAATCTAGAACTAATTTTCCGGGAAAAGGTACAACCTTGCCTTTTGGTATCTTTCCAATTAATTTGCCAAGGAAGACAATTGGCTTTCCGAGGCCCATATAGTCAGAAACACTGGTAGTAATAACACAATTTAAATTAGGAACTTTTTCCAGGATTTTGATTAAAACCTTGGCATAAACCGCATCAAGAGTGACAAAAAATTTGGATTCACTGTCATTGATCTGGTAAGCTAACTCAGTAGGACTTAGGAGTGGAGAACATCCTGATGCTACTCCTCCAGCCAATAGAGTCCCAAAATGGGCTACCATATACTGAGGACAATTTGGTAAATTAATAGCGACTCTATCTCCTTTTTCTAACCCATTTTCTTGTAAAAATGTAGCGAATCTATGCACATAATCCCTAAGTTCTTTAAATGAAATATCTCTTTTCATAAAATAACATGCAGCTCTATCTGGGAATCTACTCATTGCTTTATCGAATAATTTTCCAAGATTCTCCTTTGGATACTCTAAGGAAGGTGGAACATGCTTATCATAGGATTTTAGCCATATTTTAGCATCATAAGGGCTTTGTTGAGTTTGTATCTAAATCACCTTTTGTTTAATAATTTTAATCAATCATTTACGAAATTCGTAAATAAAATTAGTATTGATAGAAGAATTTATAAATATTTTCAAAAGGTTTTAAGAAATCCTACAAAAAAGATGATTTTATTTACCATTTCGATCAAATAAGTGTAAAAAAAGGATAATTAAGAAAGAATTTAGTTTAAAGATCAACCAATATCAACTTGAATCTTAATATCATCATGCAAATCGCTAGATAATTTATTAAAAGCTTCAGGTACTTGGTCTAATTTTATTTTTTTAGTTATAGTCGGTTTAACGTTTACTCTTTTTTGCTCTAATAAGCCTAATGCAGTCTTAAAGGAATCTTGATCAACTAAAAACACTCCCTTTATGGTAATATTTTTAGACATTAATTGTAGTATTCCTTTCATTTCAAAAGGCTCTGAATGTATCCCAATAACTATTATTGACCCACCCCTTTTAATAAGTTGAAGTGAGGTTATAACTGTTTCTGGTAATGCTACACAGTCAAAAATAAAATCTGGTCCAATTTTTTGCGTAAGTTTAATAATCCTACTCCATTTATTAGGAGTAAATACTTTATCAGCACCTAATTCTAATGCTAATTTATGTTTAGATTCAACAGGTTCTATCGCATAAATATTGCTTGCTCCTGCTATCTTGAGTGCTTGAATAGTTAATAAGCCAATAGTGCCCGTCCCAAAAACTGCTGCATTATTTCCAATTTTGAAGTCTGAAACCTTAATCGCTTGAATTGCATTTGCTAAGGGTTCTGTCATCGCTCCTTCTTCAAATGAAATTGAATCAGGCAATTTATGTATTCTATCTGCTCTTATTTTTACAAATTCTGCTAAAGCTCCGTTATGAGTGATTCCTATTGTATTGTGAATACATAAAACCTCTTGTCCCTTTCTACAGTAACTACACTCTAGACACGGAACATTTGGATTTGCTGTAACTCTATCTCCAACTTTTAGATTTTTATTTTCTTTACCGATTTCAACAATTTCTCCTGAAAATTCATGTCCTAAAATTATTTGCTGTGATTCTAAGGCCCCAGTTAAGAAAGATCCTATATCTGACCCACAGATCCCACAAATTTTTACTCTAATTAATACTTCATCAGCTTGAATTTGAGGTTTTGGTAAGTCATCTCTTACTTCCACTTTATTTACTCGAGTAAAATACAATCCTTTCAAAAGATATACACCCTTTTCATAATTCAATAGAGAAAAAAATTAAAAAGTGTTTAAATATTTATAAAATTCCCATAGAGGCCATTAATTTTGTCCCATCTGACATTGCTTGAGCAATTTTAATATTAATTACAGCAGGCTTATTTGAATTTTTAGCTCGCTCGAGAGCGGGTTTGATTTCTCTTGGATCTGTTATTGTTTCTCCATAGCAATCAAAACCTTCAGCACATTTTGCAAAGTCAAAATCTGGTAAATCTACATCAATAAATCGCTTCTTCATATATTTGCCTTGACAAGATTTAATCATACCCCACGCACGATTATTTGCTATTACAAAAGTCATATCTTTTAATCCTAATCGGACAGCTGTCTCTAAGTCTTGGATATTAAAAAGAAAACTACCATCTCCAACTATAGCAATCACTTGTTTATTAGGTTTAGCTAATTTAGCACCAATAGCATAAGGAATAGATGTACCTAAATGCCCCATTCCTATTGATATTAAGGTAGAAAGTGGTGGGCGTGATTTATGAAGGTTTATTTGTTCAACAGTAAAACAGGCAATATCTCCACCATCAACAACTAGTATTGCATCTTCATCCATAAATTCTAAAACTTCCTTCACCATTCTCTGTGGAATAATAGGAATTTTCTCTTTTGATGCTTTTTTCATAAAATCATCAATATACTTCTTTTTCATTTCAAAAACTTGTTCCGTCCAATCTCTTTTTTCCACTTTTCCCATCTTTTTAACTTCTTCAAGTATTTGCTTTAAATATATCTTACAATCACCCTCAATACCCAAAGTAATCGGTTTTGCTCTTCCTATAATACTGGGATCGATATCAACTTGTATCATTTTCTGGGAATCTTTAAAAAAGGGTTCATCGCCATGACCTAATGTGAATGAAAATTTAGTCCCAAGAGCTAAAATTACATCAGCTTGATAAGAGATTTCTTTACCAAATCCTTGAATTGAAGAATCAACTAAACATTTTGATTTATTAGAAATAGTTCCTATTCCCATTATACTTGTTATTACAGGTATCTGTAAAAATTCAGCAAATTCCTGCAATTCATTCCATGCTTCTGCCCGTGCAACACCTCCTCCAGAAAGTATTAACGGCTTTTCTGCTTCCACCAATAAATCAATCGATTTATTAATCAAATCATTACTGATAGCTGGTTTAGTGAGAGATCGATAACTAATTGGGGGTTGAATTAAAACTTGATCTTCTTCTATTTCACCAAGAAAAGCATCCTCAACTAATTCTAGCAAAACTGGTCTAGATCTCCCACCTATAGCTTCGCGAAATGCCTTCTGAACAGCATTTGGGATCTTTTCTACATCTCTAATGCTTCTCTGATATTTTGTAATTGGTTTAAACATTGTTATTTGATCAAGATTTCCTTGTAGAGTAAATACATCATCAAATTTACTATTTACCTGATTAACTATAACAACTAGTGGTATGTTATCACTCCAAGCAGCTGCTACACCAGGGACAAGATCAGTCGCTCCAGGTCCAGCTGTTCCAAAACATACACCAGGAGTATTAGTTAATCTTGCCCATGCATCTGCTGCATGAGCAGCAGCTTGTTCATGTCTAACCATGATAGTTTCAATGCCTTGTTCGCGACCCCATCTATAAATTGCATCAAACATGTTTAAAAATTGTCCACCGATAATACCAAACATATATTTAACATTTTCAGCAAGGAGACATTTTATCAAAACATCTCCTCCATTAATTTTGGGTTTTTCCTCCATGAATTACACCATTGAATAGAATTCTTTTTTCAATTGATAATAGGTTTATCTTTCATTTTATATATAATTATCTGAGATTCAAACTACAAAATTAAGTAAGGAGAATTAATAATTTAACAAATTAGTCATTATTTATCAAAAATTTGTAAGGAACTCAAGAAAGATTTCATTCCTTTCGGAACTTTTTGAATTTTATTATTATTTAATTTTAAAATCTTCAAATTCTTAAGATTCATGATAGAATCGGGGATTTCTCTTAGAGAATTATAACTTAAGTCTAATTCCTGAAGACTCTCGATTTGTGTTAAAAATTCAGGAAATTTCCCAAGGTTATTCCTTCTAAGAATTAGTTTTTTTAGAGAATTTAGATATATTAATGATTTAGGGATAGTTGAATTATTGAATTTTCTCAATTCATACTTCTTATATAAATCAAGAAAAGTATCTAAATCTCTTATTTCGATAAAAGAATCGATTATATCTTGATTAATTTTTAAAAAATACCAATTGAAATAATTAAAATAAAGCATTTCGACATGTTTATTATTAATAAGAAGCCAGGGCTTGCCATCATTTATGCAACTTATCTTCTTATAATAAGCATAAGTTAATGGAGTGATTTCATAATTATTTTTATCTTGAGCAAAAATGACTTCTAAATCTAAAAAAAAAAGGGATTCTTTTGGGATGACACCTATATGAATGGAAAAGTCTTCAATCCAATTAGAAATCGCTCTTGCAATTGATTTAAAATGATAATTGGTTTCATTTGCAGCCATATTAATTATTGATTGAATAACAATTGGCGATTTATCGTGCTGTATTACCCATAATAATGTTTTTAATCCATATTTAAGATAAGTATGTCCTATTAATTTAGCTGCAGCACTCCGGACAAAATGATGTTCGTCAGAAAGTAGGCAATTCTCAAGTACATTAAAGATTTTTTCGTTCCTACCTTCTAATTTTTCTAAAGCCAGAATGCACTTTTTTCGCATCTCAGGATTATTACTTTTTTCTATGATGGATATTAATAAATCTGCTGCTAATGTAAAATTCAGTCTTCCATTTAAATAATCTGACACAATTTCCTCTGGAATAAGTGAATCTTTCATGTTTTTTTTAATTCTTATAATATTCAGTAAACTAACACAATATTAACTTCCTCATTTATATAATTTAATTAAATCCAATTATGTTATTTTTTATTAAGCGCGTTTTAAAAACCAAGTTTTAATTGAGCAGTTTTAGAAGTTACTAAATATATAATTTTAATATTAAAAATTTATATAAGTGAGTTTCTATTATTTTCATTAACATTTAATACAAAATTAAATGTATCTAGTTGAGAAAAAAATGAGTGAAAAAAAAAAAGATTCTAATGAGTTATTGAACATTTTAATGATAATCATTGGTGCCCTTTTTCTCTTGATGGGTATAATCAATCTCTTAGCATGGGCAGGGATAAGTTTAGGGATTGATCTATCAGATCCTGCTGTAGTGGCGGCACTTAGTATTCTTGGACCTTCAGGTTTAGTTTCTGCTATTCTTGGATTTTGGTGCATAGTTGCAGGTATCGGTATGTTTGGAGAAGAAGAATGGGCAATGGGACAAGCTCTTGTAGTCCTAAGCATCATGGCTGTTCAGACTCTTTCGATAATGTTATCATGGTTTGGTACTACGTGGTATTCAAATTGGGTTAATTATATTTATCTAGTGGCATTTTTCTTAGGAGCAGTTGGCTTTTTCTGGTTACTCTTCACAAGAAAGAGATATGATTAAATCCAATAAGGAAATCAAATTTAAAATTTAATTTATTTTTTTATTTTTTTTTCTAACTCAATAGCTAAAGAAATTAGGAGTTTCATTTATTAATTGAAAAAAATTATCACTATCAAAACTTATAAATTAAAAGGATTTTAAGATGAAAACTTTTGAAGATTATGTCCAAAGACTATATAAAATGAAACCAAATGTCTATATCGGCGATGAAAAAGTTACTCGTGACGATGCTCGTTTAAAAGGGGGAATGAGAATTATAAAAGAAACTTTTGACAAAGCTCATGAACCAGAGTGGGAAGATATCTGTACTGCTACGAGTCATCTAACGGGTAAGAAGATTAATCGATTTTGTCATATTCATCAGAGTGAAGATGATTTATTAAAAAAACAATTAATGACCAGACAACTTTGTCATCGTTGTGGTGGATGTATCCAACGATGCATGGGAATTGATTCACTCAATGCACTTTCAGTAATTACATATGAAATGGACCAAGCACTTGGAACAGATCACTACATAAGATTTAATAAATATATGGAATATTTTCAAGAAAATGATCTCGTAGCTAGTTGTGCTCAAACTGATGCTAAAGGAGATCGATTAAAAAGGCCACATGAGCAAGTGGATCCTGATCAGTACTTGAGAGTAATCGAAACAAGAGAGCATGGTATCGTAGTTAGAGGATGTAAGATTAATATTACAAATACACCCTATGCTGATGAGATGATAGTCGTTCCGTGTAGATATATGGGGCCCGAAGATAAAGATTATGCTGTGGCTTTCGCCTTACCAACAGATTGGGATGGTGTAAAATTACTTACACGCCCTGCCAATTTTAGAAAAAGCAAATATACTGAAGCTCCTGGCATAGAGATTGGAGATTGTGAAACATTTATTATTTTTGATGATGTTTTTGTTCCAAATGATCGCGTTTTCTTGAATGGTCATGGCGATCCAAGGCAAACACCTTATGCTGGTTTTTTAGCCCTTATGTTTGCGCATTATCATCGCCATAGCTATACTGGTTGCAAACCAGCAGTATCTGAAGTAATTGCAAGTGCTGCTGCATTAGTAGCGGAATATAATGGCATTGAAAAGACCTCTCACGCGAGAGATAAAATATCTCATATTATAGGTACAGCTGAACTCGTGTTTGCTGCTGGAGAATCAAGCGCAAAACATTCTGAAAAGGCACCCTCAGGTACACAAGTACCAGATGAGATTCTTACAAATGCTGGAAGAAGACTTGCGGGAGAAATGATTTATGAGGAGTATAAAATATTAGCGGATCTTTCTGGCGGATTAATTGCCACATTACCTTTCGAGGAAACTTTTTTTAGCGAAGAAGTTGGTGAGCTTGCTATGAAATACTTGCAACGAAATCCTCGTGTCAAACCAGAGAATATATTGAGGTGTTTTAAAGGAATTGAGGCAATGGTAGTATCAGATCTCGCAGGAGTAATGCAGGTAGCGGGTTTACACGGAGGCGGATCACCACAAATGGAAACAATAACAATGATGATGCGTTACGATGTAGAAAAACTAAAAAATATAGCGAAATATCTATTTGGAATAAAGAAAAAACTAAAACGGTATGAACGCCCTACAGTAACCCCTAGAAAACAACTTGAAAAATTCAGAGAAGCAATGTTAAGAAAGAGAAATCAAGAACCAAACTGCTAATTTAAATTAGATTTTTATATTCCTTTTTTATTTTAATTAACCAATTATTTATAAAAGACACAAAACAAAGTATTGCTTTTCGTTAATTGGTTGAATGCCTAAATCCTTATTTTCATTTATAAAATTATTAACTGGTATCCCTTTTTCATACAATTCGTTAAATTTCTCATGAAAAATCTTGTAAATACTACTATTCCTTGAGATATATGCTCCAATTAGTTTGTTCGTAGGATCAAAACTAGGTTGAACTAATTCTTCATCAGTAAGACCAAAGTTGCTAAAATCATCATAAGTAACGTGGACATCAATACTTTTAAATTCTAAATCATATTGATTAAGATGGTTAGATAAATATTTGAAATCTTCGCTTATTAATAGATCTTTCACTAATTCTGCATTAAAAATGACTTTAATATCTAATTTTTTCACATTATCTTTAATTTTGATCATTCCATTCTTCATCGGATCTTTTAAATCTTCAGGTACGTGATTTGGTCCAGGTTGTTTAATCATAGTCATAAATTCATTGTCATATCTTATACCAATTGCAATTCTAGACTCACTTCTAGCTGTAAAAGTATAATAAGTTTCATAAATATTATTTAAGTCATATTTTATAAATTCTACAAATTCTTGGCTTATTTGATCAGTAAGTTTATACGATTTTAAAAAATCATCTAATGCAAATTCCGCTTTTTCCTTTTTTTCTTGAAATTCTTGCGATAATTCTTCTATTCGATTATTTATAATTTTTTGCCATATTGGAATTACGGGTGTAGCCAAGTGAATTTTCATTGGGCGATCATATATTTGGACAAGCTCTAAATCATTTAATACTGAGCAAATTTTATAACCTCTTTTTAAGGTGAGACCAAAATGAGAAGATACATCTTTTAAATTATCGATTCTAACATTTTTTATTAAATAATGATATATTTTCTCAATGCCTTTTTCGATAACACCAATAGCATCAAATAAAGAACTGAGAGGTAAAAGCTCGTTTCCTTCCATAAGATCACCTATTTTCCATCTTTTCTAGCGTCAATTCTGTAAGTACTTCAAATGTTTTATTGACATTTTGTCCAGTTTTGCTTGAAATTTCTCCAAATCCAGAAAAATTATTTCTTTCAGATATTTGAATACCAAAATCTCTTGCAATCTTACGTTGAGTATTTAAATCTATCTTTGATCCAACTAGTACAATAGGAATTCCGCCAGCTTTTTGCCTAACTATACTTACCCACTCGGGTATATTATCTAAAGTCGGAGGGCGAGTGATATCATAGAGAAGGAAAGCAGCATTTGCTCCTAAACAGTATGTTGGGAGTAAGAATCTAAACCTTTCCTCTCCACCGACATCCCAAATCTGCAATTTAACTTTTTTTCCATGGAGTTCTATAGTTCTAACATGAAAATCAACTCCAATTGTTAATCGCTCTGAGGGGTTGAAAATATTATAACAATACCTTTTAGTAAATGAAGTTTTCCCCACAGATGCGTCTCCCAATAAAAGAATTTTAAATGTATAATCATATGTTGGAATATTATAACACCTTTTTAAAAATGATTTATATCCTCAACCAAATTAACTTTTTGATTTTAATGTTTTATTCTTCACTTATGCATTGTCGTTGAAATAGTGCTTAATATATCTATTGATAATTCTTTGATATTAGCTTATTATTATAATTAAAGTTGTCTTTTTTAATTCTTTACTTTTCATAATAAGTTAGTGATATTCTCGAGTACTAAAAGATTAGCCTTTCCAGTTGAATAAATTATAAGAAATAAGTAAAATGAGATTATTCTCCCAAAAAAATTTCTCTCAAGTTTTCATAAATAATTGGATTTAGCTCTTTATCTAAATGATTTTTTAATTCATTAAAAATAATAGGATTATCTCTAAAATTGGCGAGATATCTAATAATACTCCATCGAACTGAATCATCTGGATCTTCTAATAAGGGTAATAAAAACTTAATGTATTTAATATCATTATTTTCTTTAATTTTCATAACAGCACGAGCACGTATAACAAAATCAGGATTATACAACTGAGGTAAGAGATGGTACTCAATAATTCCATTTTTTGTAAAATTTAATATGAATTGAAATAATTCCTTCTTAAAATTATGAGTTTGGTCCAATTCTTTTATGATACTTTCAATTGTGTATTCTGGGATTTTATTTCCCAATTTTAATAGACTTTCAAAGGAAATGAAAAAATTTTCCGAAATATCATACTTAAGATAATTTAAAAGCTTTTTAATAATTTTGTCGTTAACCTTTGAGACTTCTATTAAATCCCAGTTATCATCTTCCGTGTAATTTTTATTATCCATTGAATAATCTACTGTATCTTTAATTAAAATTTTTAACTTGATTATATTAAAATTTACGTGATCTTATTTAATTAATTTATTATTAAAATGAAAATAATTAACTAGTTTACAAAAAATTTTAATTTGTAAATTTTTTGAATTTCTACATTTAATAATACAATAACTTATAAAAAAAATAAGAGTAAGAAGCGGTCGATTTTAAAAAAATTCAAGGAGTATCATGATAATCTAGATTTAAATAATTTTAGTTTCCAAATAATGAAAAAGTATTATTATAGAAAATATCTTGTTTTTCTTCATCGCTGATTGGTAAGCATAAAATTTTACTAATCTCGAGTTGTAGGGGATTCGTTACAGGAGCATCAGAACCAAAAAGAATTCTTTTACTCCCAACGTTTCTAATTAGGTTTAGAATCCCATACGGGATTGAGCACGAAGTCTCAAATAAAATATTTTTATATTTTTTCAAGCTTATTGATAAATCAATAGCTAATTCCATTGCTAAAGCTGCATGTCCGACAATAATCATAAGATTTGGATATTTTAATGCAAGCTTTGAAATATCTTTACTACTAATTCCGCTGAAGACGGCGAATTTTGGAGTGAAGTGGATAAATAGAGGAAAATTTTGATTATAATTCTGCATAAAATCCACTAATTTCATTATATCCCTAGGAATTTTTATTAGATGAATGCCGGAGTGAATTTTTACTCCACAGAAGCCCTTTTTAAAATGAGTTTCTAAAATTTTATAACTCTTGTCTTCCTCTTCGGGAGGTATATTTGGATTAAACCAGAAGAATTTATAAAATCTTTTTGGAGCCTTTTTTGCAATATCTATAACATCTTGATGATCTAATTGATCTTTTGGCATATTATTTTTCATACGTTCAAATGCCTTTGATAAATTAGTATCTTCGTTATTCGTTCTACTTGCTCCTTCATTTTCTTTAGAATAGATTTTAAAACTTACTGCTCTGTTTATTGTTGTTAAAACAGCTTTTTCAACATTGTGTTTATCCATATAACTAATTAAATCTTCATTCTTATCTAAAAACGTCCCAAAAGTATGTAGGTGAGCATCAAAAATCTTAAATTTTAACTCTTCTATTTTAAAACACCGAATTTTTTAATTGATAATAAAACACTATTTAAAATAGTTTAAGAAAATTACTACTGGTATTCCCTAGCCATTGGATTTTTATCCATACAAGGAACATCAAACTGGCAAAATGCACAACCAACAGGATAAACTTCAGGTCTTAACTTTCCATTTACTCTTCTCTTGTGGGGTTTTAAGACTGGCCCAATTCTTTGAATCATTTTTCTTGCTATTTTTTGGCCGTATTCATAACACTTTTTCTTATCATGTCCATCCTCAGTTATGGCATTACCTGGACATCTCTTTTCGCACTCTCTACAAATTCCTTTACCATAAAATAGACAATTTTTATATGGATCATCCGTCTTTCTACTACTTACCTTAAAAGGAGCATTTGTTATAATTGAAGCAAGTCGGATATTGCAGCCAAGATCGGTTATCAATGCTTCATGTAAACTAAAGGTTCCCAATCCAGTGGCAAACGCTATATGTCGTTCAGACCATGTTGAATGAAATCCGTCTTTTACAATTATACTAAATGATTCACTCAACATTCCAGCGACCGCTTTATATCCTCTTTTTATAAGAAATTTATTCGTTTGTCTTAATGTTTCAGCTTTAAAAGCATTCGCATAATTTCGACCCAGAGAATAAATTTCAGCAGGTAATATTATTCGTGATAGTTGTATGGTATTTCTACTTCCTTTTCGAATTTCATCACTAAATGGAAAAACTATAGATACTATTCGTAATTTCGATGATGATATACTATCCTGTCCAGAAGATAACCACATTTCAATCGGAGTTAAATGTTCAGGACCAACTACCTCTTTAAATTTTTTGAATATCGGATCATTACCACTGGCAACTCCTATTATCGGAGATAAAAAAATTCTTCCTCCTCCATATGTTTCATGGAGTTTATTTAAATCACTGGTGGAAAAAAATTCATCCAAAAACTCTAATAATTCTTTATCGAGCATTATTAAATGAAATTTTTAGGAATTTAATTGTAATTAATATTCAGTTTAATCAGATAAAAAGATTCATTATATCATTGGAAAATAAAGTATAAAAGAATATATTATTTAAAGGATTACATAATCCGATTGTTTTTAAGAAAAAAAGGTTAAAAAGATAATGAAAAGATTTGAAGAAATTGAACAAAAAATAGTAGATTTAATGGGAGAATTTAAAATTCCCGGACTTTCGATTGGAATTGTAGAGCATGGAAAACCCATATATGCTAAAGGATTTGGAGCAAGAAACATAGAAAAGAATCTTCCATTTACAGAAAATACTTTATTTGGAGTTGGTTCTATATCAAAATCATTTACAGCTCTAGCTTTATTACAACTAGTACAAGAAGGGAAGATTAACCTTCAAGATCCTGTGAGTAAATATCTTAATTTTAAAATAGGAGATAATAGAATTCCAATAAAAATTTGTCATTTATTATCACATTCCTCAGGTATTCCTGAATTAAGCGCTAATGTGGTGGCACTAGTACGCCAACTTGGAAATTTAGATGTCACCATTCCTATGAGTAGCTGGAATGATTTCTTCCTCCATATCAATAATGCAGTTACAGAAAGATTTGATGTACCTGATAAAAATTTCTTCTATAATAATGATATGTTTACTTGTGCTGGTCTTATCATTGAAAAATTAACGAACATGAAATTTGAAGCGTATATTAAAAAATTTATACTTGAACCTCTAAACATGGGTAGATCTATTTATTTAAAGGAGGATTTTGAAAATGATAATGATGTATTAACAGGCTATATTCCTTCTAAAGAAAAAGAACTATATAAAGAAACTTCTCATCCATTTGATAAGATTGTTTATGCTCCCGGAGGATTGGTAAGCTCAGTAAGGGAAATGCAAAATTATATAATTACCTTGATTAATGGGGGTGTATTTAATAATTCGAGGATTATTCACCAATCATTAATAGAGCAAATGTGGACTCCTTATATAAAAATACCAGAAGAAACTCTTGGTGTTAAAGATGCGTGGTATGGTCTTGGTTGGGTAATAGAAAAGGATTTTTTTGGACATAGATTAATTCATCATGGAGGGGATGTAGGATCTTCTACTGCATTTTTAGCACTAATTCCAGAAGAAAAAATGGGAGTTATACTTGGAGCAAATTGTAATGCGTCAATTGTTTTAAGCTCTTTAGCTCATCTACTTCTTGGATTTCTATTAGGAATAGAAATTTATAAAGCAACTCCTGCTTTAGAGATATATAAGAAATTGAAGTCATTAACAGGGAAATACTCAACTTATAAAAACCTTGAGAACATAAATATTTCATTCGAAAATGACATTCTTTATGCTGAAATTAAAAAATCTTTAGACTTCTTTATACCCATGAAATTACCACTTGTTCCTGAAGATATTGATGAATTAAAATTTTATGTACCTATTGCTTATCCAAATAGAAAAATAAAAGTTCAATTTTTTGTAGAAGAGACCACACAGAAAGTTCACTTTACTTTTGATCGCTATTATTTTCACAAGATCTGAAAATAAACAATGTTGAAATCCTTATTTTTTATACCTTTATATAGATAAAAAACATATTTTCATTAAAGAATATTTGAAAATCTTTTAAGTGGGGTGGAAAAATTGAGTTTAGGTAAAATTATTGGAGGAATTATTGGTTTTGTTGCTGGAGTGTTTATTTTGTTTTATGCGATTTGGTATTCTCGAGTAGTATTCTCTCCTAGCTTGGGGAGCCTTGCTCATATTTCAGGATGGATTTGGAACTTAATGGTTGCTATCCTTGCAATAGTAGGTGGTATCTTAGGATTCGTATCAAAAAAACCAAGTGGACCTATCCTTCTAGCAGCGGGGTTATTATCCATCGTATTAGGAATAATATATTGGAGTACAAATTATGCTCTTCTCGAGGCGTGGCAATATTCCTATTTTACCCTCTGGGGCCTTAGTTGGCCTGAAAGTAACCTGTTTTTAGGAATATCCATAGAAGCATTACTTATTACTATTGGTGGAATAATTTGTTTTTTTGGTAAACCAAAATAAATACTCCCTTTTTTTAATTATATTTAATGTTTTATTAATTAATCTATTCTCCTTGAATTTGGACAATAACCCTTCGGTTTCGAGGTCCATCATATTCGGCAAACATTAATCCTTGCCAAGTACCTAAAACTAAGCTTCTATTATGTATTATTATGTCCAAAGAAGGTCCTGTTAAACTTGATTTTATATGAGCATCTGAATTCCCTTCTCTATGAGCGAATCTTGCACTCTGAGGAATGAGATTTCCTAAGAAACTTATTATATCTTTCATTACCGCAGGATCAGCATTTTCATTAATTGTAATCCCTGCAGTGGTGTGAGGAATAAAGATCCTACATACGCCCTCATTAATACCAGAATCTCGTACTATCTTGTTTATTTCCCTTGTGATATTTATAAGTACCTCTCTTTTGGGAGTTTTTACTCTAAATTCATCAAAAACTATCATAAGATTTTATAGGAAAAGATACTATTTTAATGTTAAATTATGAATAATACCATCAGTTCTGCTAAGTTATATAAGGAATATATGCAAAAAGTAGGGGATAGAACCGAATTATTTGAACTTTTGGGAAAAAATTTTGATATTGAAAGTGCTTTATATCCCGGAAGCTACATTGATATTACACCCTCTTTTTTTTACCGCAAAACAGTGTACATCGATAATTTTAAGAAAACAGAAAAATTCTTTGCTAAGCGCGATTTAACGCTCCTAATACTTAAAGATAAAAAATATGAGGGGGAACCGATTTTAAAGTTTTATTTCAGAGATTATACGAAAAATATTGAAGAATTGGATAAAAATTTCGATTTATTAATTTCCCTCTATGCTGGTTTTGTATCGAAGTATTGTAAAAAATATTTAAAAAAAGAGGGGCTATTGCTGGTCAACAATTCGCATGGTGATGCAAGTATGGCAGATCTAGATGAAGAGTTCAGTATATTTGGGGTAATATATCGATCTAATAGGAAATTATATCTTAATCAGAAAAATTTAGAAAAATATTTTGTTCCAAAAAAGGAGAGGGAAATTAGTGTGGAATATTTGGAAAAATTGATGAAGGGAATTGGTTACAAGAAAACGGCCAGTTTCTATTTGTTTAAAAAGGTTTGATAATTTTAATGTTAGAATTTTCCATGCTTTCCCTTTCCAAAAGTAAATTCCTTGCTGCCTTTAAGATATTCTCCACTTTCTAACGTTTTTAAACCATAATCAAACTCTTTTTTCATTGCTTGTTTCAATTCCAAACCAAATTGCTCATAAGTTGACAATCTATCATTTTGCAGACACCTTTGAGGGAATTCCGCAATTTCACTGGCTAATTTTTCGGCTTCTTCTCGAGAAGTTCCATCTTTTACAATTTTATTTGCTAAACCCCATACAAAAGCTTCTTGAGCTGATACTGGCCGTCCAGTAAGGAGCATATCTAAAGCTCGACTTAATCCTATTAATCTAGGCAGCCTTACAGTACCTCCATCTATTAAAGGTACACCAAATCTACGACAAAATACTCCAAAAATAGCACTTTCTTCCATTACGCGTAAATCACACCAAATTGCGAGTTCAAGCCCTCCAGCAACTGCATAGCCCGCTACAGCAGCAATGATAGGTTTAGAAAGCATCATTCTAGTAGGGCCCATTGGACCATCTCCCTCTCTTTCTATTCTATTTCCCCGCTCTTCAGCAATAGCTTTAAGGTTTGCACCTGAACAAAACACACCATTCGCACCCCATAAAACAGCCACAAGTGCATCATTATCTTGTTCAAATTCTCTGAATGCATTAGCAAGCTCTAATGCAGTGGGACCATCCACAGCATTTTTCACTTCAGGATTATCAATAATTACTGTATAAACTGGATATTTCTTTTCAATTAAAATTGCCATGAAAAAAATTAGAATTAGAAAGGTAATAAATTTATTCTCGAAAAAAAAGACTAAAAAAATATTTTATTTTTGATTTGCTAAGTATTCATTCATTTCTAAAAAACTACTTGTTCTAATAAGAGCAGCTTTTAGAAATTGGAATCCTATATCGTATGTTGATCCATCACCACCAATATGGATAACCC
>JBATUM010000335.1:0-19340 GCA_049671145.1 Promethearchaeia archaeon | reverse complement strand
GTGGCGACGCCCCCCACATATGTATTAATAGAATTGAGTAAATTTGTTGAGTTTGCCATTAAATACCAATTTGTTCCGTTTCCCGCATCTAAAATTTGAATATATCGATAACCATTTTTTATATAATCTTTATTAATATCTATGCTTGGAATTTCAGTTTCATTAAATACCTTTATGGTATTCCAAATACTTGGAATTGTAAAATTTATTGTATTAAAGTCTGTGATTCTATCATCAAAATAATTTAATCCACCTGTTACTGAAACATTCCATTGAACATTATCTCCACTTTGTAAAATTTCAAATTCTGAATTTGCTTTTAAATCTGTTTTCGTATAATTAATCTGGACATTTGTTATATCACATGAAACATCATACCAATCCGAGGTTATTACAAACTCTAATTGATTGGAAGAAGTATAATAATTCCCTGAAGGATTCCAATAACCTTGTCCGTTAGTTATATCTGAGACATCAGTATTATTAATTTTTAAATTAAGATCAGAGGGATATGGATCATTGGTTTCTCCATTTGGACTCAAGTTGACTATTAGACTCATGTCGTAATTATTTACTGGACCAGTATCTCCAAACCATACAATAGTATCATCATTTCCTCCATGATTACTCTCTGGTTCAAAATGCCAGCGACCAGTTCCACTGACAGTATCAATCAAAATAAAATATGTATTGTTATAAGTGCTAGATACATCAAGAAAATGATGAATATTAGTGACATTATACCAAAAAGCACTACCCGTATCATTATAGTATTGATCTAAATATTGGGCACCTGTTTGATCAGTATTCCATTTAATATACCCCCCACTTTCTTGGGCATTATATAAATCAATATAAAACCAACAGCCACCTGCAATAGGTCTTTCTATTTTTAGTGAAATACTTTCTAGATAGCAATCTCCTTTCACTTCAAAAGAAGTATAATGAGGATCACTTATAAAGGATGCAGCAGTAGGACTATCTTCGATGTTTAATGTTTTGTTTGGAGCGTAAATATTATCGATAGTTGTATTAATAAAGGATGTGCCATAACCATTGAAATTGGGGAAAGGTTCTGAAAAACTGTTTGAAATATCTAAATTTGCGAATCCAATTGTTGAAGTATTAATTAAAGATTGATGTAATGTAACATTCATTTGTTCACCGTTTCCATCAAAATCTAGAGATTCAGCTAACTTTAGTAATGGTTCATTAAAATCATGTTCCTCTTTCAAAACTTCATTATTTTCATCATACACGTTATTATTTGAACCTAATATTAGAAGGTTTTTACCTAAAGTCGATGTGATCATTCCTAAAGACAATAGAAGAAGTAGTACTATCCTTTTAGTTTTATTAAAATTAGATTTTTTCATGCTTATCAAATGTTAATTACTAATTTTTAGTTTAGCGCAAACTATAAATATTAAATTTATAATCGTGCAAGATCAATTTAAAATTTCTTATATTTGCATATTTTCTTATTGAATATATCTTTAGGATATTATTTTAGTTAATTTTCTACAATCTAAAATTACAAATTTGTAAATATAAGTTAATGAAGAAATGAGTCTAGTATGATAAATGGTAAAATAAATAGTTTTTACTCTTCGGTGTCTGGTTTTCTTAAAATTATTCTAGCATCAACACAAACCAATCCTTTATCATAAATAAATACAGGGTTTAAATCCATCTCGTTTATTTCTTCATGTTTTGTAACAAACTCAGATATTTTTAACAAAGTTTCAACAATGGCATTCAGATCTGCTTTTGGTTTTCCACGATACCCATCTAAAATTGGGAAACCCTTGATTTCATGTATCATTTCTTTAGCATCATATTCTGTAATAGGTGCAATCCGAAAACTCACATCTTCTAATAGTTCTACCAATATACCGCCAATCCCGAACATTAAGGCAGGACCAAATTGAGCATCTGTGGTCATACCAATTATCAATTCTGTAATTGGTTCATCTGCCATCTTTTGTACTGATATCAATTTTTCCTTTTGAGAAGGAATTTGCATTAATTCATCGAAGGCTTTTACTACTTCCGCTTCAGTTTTTATATTAAGTTTAACAGCTCCAGTATCAGACTTGTGTACGACATCTTCTGCCATTAATTTCAAAACTAAAGGAAATCCAATGTCTTTTGCGGCAGAAATAGTCTCTTCTTTTGAAGAGGTTAAACGATGATCTGGAATTGGAATTCCTATTTCTTTTAGTAATTCTTTAGATTCAAATTCTGTGAGAACAGTTTGATTAGTTTCGAGTTTATTCTTCAAAAACTCTTGAACATTCATTACCATTATCTCTTAAAAAATTAGGATTATAGAAGTTTAATGTAAATTAAAATTTTAAAAACAATTTAAAATTAATGAAAAGAATTAAAAAAAAGTAATTTATTATTTTTGTAAGTAGAAATAAATCCAGAACTATGACAAAAGAAGAAAGTATTGGAATTTTACTAAAAAGTTTTGTAGAGACCCAAAAGGATATAGAAATTGCTTTTGTATATTCAAATCAGGGGCTTCTAATATCTAAATATGGTAATATAGAAAAAGAAATAGATGATGAACTAGAAATTGATGAAGTTTATGGTGCATTAACTTCTTTAGTCGAAAACCTATTAGATAAAATATCCTTAGAGTACAAAATAGGACATTATGGGAGTGGTTCATTTGAAACCTCAGATCATAGAATAGTTTATCTTGAAGCAGGTCCAGAAGCAATTTTACTTTTAGTTTGTAGCTATAAGATAGATTTAAATAATATATTTCCAATTGCTTATCTTGTTGTTGAGAAAATTGCTCAATTGTTAGAAGATAGTTTTGATTTTAACTATAATACTTTAGAAATTCCAGATTTAAAAATTCACGGAAATATTTCAGTGGGTTTAGATCGCTATGCTTTGACAGAATCAAGTAATATAATTGAGGGAGTAAAAGCAGTACATCAAATAAAAAAGGGAGAGAATATAGAAAAATTATTTAAACTTATTGTAGTAGGTTCCAAAGCAGTCGGAAAAACTACCCTTATTAATCGATTTTTGAAAAAAGAAGTCATAATAGATTATCGTCCAACTTTAGGTATTTCCATCTCAACACAGAAATACTTTGTTCAAGGATTTAAGGAAGATGTTGTAAAGTTTCTTATCTACGATTTTGCTGGACAAGAATACTTTAAACGTGTTAGACATGAATATTATAAAGGAGCAAAGTGCGCTTTTGTAGTTTATGATGTTACTCGACGTGAAACTTTTGATGATGCAATAAATTTTTGGTTTAAAGATGCTCGGAAAGAATTAGGTAATTTACCAATCGTACTTATAGCAAATAAAATAGATTTAGAGGAACAGCGAAAAATCTCTAAAGAAGAAGGTTTAAATAAAGCTCACGAACTTAAATGTTCTTTTATTGAGACATCCGCATTACATAATATTAACGTTCAAGATACCTTTAAAATAGTAGGAATAGGACTCTTCTTCAAACATATCGAAGAAAATAGAATACCTCATTAAGCTAATGCTTAATGATCGAAATTAGAAATTTAAAAAATAAAGATAAAATAAAAGTAATTCTATATTATTTCCTAGCTTTTATACCTTTCTTCTTTCTTAATCTCCATTTACGGATTTCATCAACAACAGATACACTAAAAGCTGCCAAAATTAGGGTAATCCAATAATAAGGATGATAAAGTGGAACAATACGAAAAGCTAATCCTAGGGGTGTGAAAAGAAGTAGGAGTTGCAATCCAAGAGATAGTCCCGTAGCCCAGAATAAATGTTTATTTGGAAATAAATAGAATGGTTTTATATTGGACGTACAAGTATAGACGAACAACAATTCGCATACCACCAGATTAGTAAATATTATCGTTTGAGTCAATGAGATCGCATATTCTTGAGCAGTTAAAGTTTGACCGAAGATCGTAACCCCACTTATCAGTCCAGGATCTATTCCTGCTGCAGTCCATTCAGGAATAAAAAAACCCCATAACAATAAATATAGGGTAATATCTGTAATTGAAGTATAAATTCCAAGTAGAAGAACTGGACCTTTAATCTCTGGAAGAAGTGTAAATCCTTTACGAGGTTTTTCTTTCATAACATCAGGATCTGTTGGTGTTAAACCAAGAGCCATTGCGGGAATCCCATCTGTAGCTATATTAAGCCATAGAATTTGTATTGGAACAACTGGTAGTGCTAAAAACATGAGAGGAAATAATTTCATAACAATATACGCAGTAAGGATTAAAAATATTTCATCAAAATTTGTGCTTAACATGTAGCGGAAAAAACCTTTCGTTGTTTCAAAAATCCCTCTTCCTTCTTCTATTGCATTAACTATAGTAGCATAATTATCATCTATCAATATCATATCAGAAGCTTCTTGAGTTACCTCGGTTCCTTTAAGGCCCATAGCGACACCAACATGAGCACCTTTCACTGCAGGAGCATCATTTACTCCATCTCCGGTCATTGAAACGATTAAGCCTAATTCTTTTAATCTTCTTAAAATTCTTAATTTGTGTGCTGATGACACTCTTGCAAAAACATCTACTGTTTTTACTTTCTCTTGGAGTATGTCATCACTCATTTCTTCTAATTCTGCTCCGGTTATTGCTTCAAGAGAGTCTGTCAAACCTATTTTTTGAGCAATCGCCATTGCAGTAATTTTATGATCTCCAGTAATCATAATAGTTCTTATTCCGGCCATCCTTGCTTCCTCTATTGAGGCTTTAACTTCGTCTCTCGCAGGATCTATTATTCCAGTTAAACCTAGATATATATAGTCTCTTTCGATTTCTTCTTCCTTATATCCTTCATTTAATTGTTTGTACGCAACACCTAATACTCTCAATGCATTCCTCGCAAAATCTTCGTTTTGTTCAAGTATTTTATCACCTACCTCATTAATTGGTTTTACAGTTCCATTATAAATAGCTTGACTTGCATTTTTTAATAAAATATCTGGAGCTCCCTTAATTAAAGAATAAAGTTTATCATCAATCTTAACAACGACTGACATCATCTTCCTATCAGAATTGAAAGGAATTTCATCAATTTTTTGAGCTTTTGTATCAAGATTCATTTTCATTGCTAACACCTTCATTGAAATTTCAGTTGGATCTCCAACAACATCAGTATCATTTGTTCCATCATTTCTAGGTGAAACATTTGAATTATTGCAAAACATACAAACATCTAAGAATCTTCTTAGATTCTCACTTATTTGTACTTTTTGGTTCATATCATCAACAATTTTACCTTCAATAGCATAACCAACCCCTTCGACATTATATACTGTTCCTCCAAGGAAAATTTTTACAACTGTCATTTCATTTTTTGTTAAAGTACCTGTTTTATCTGAGCAAATTACATTAACTCTTCCTAAAGTTTCTACGGCTGTGAGTTTTCTAACTAAGGCATGTCTGTCTGCCATTTTTCTCATTCCAATACTCATTACTACTGTAATCACCACAATAAGGCCTTCAGGAACAGCAGATACTGCTAGACTTATTGAAATTTCAAAAGCTTCAATAATTTCGTTAATTTCATTAGGTCCAAATGCAAATCCTTCTGTAGCTAAGATAATTATAAGTTCAATTAAAAACACTAACGCACAAATAACTAATATTACTATTCCCAATAGTTTTCCAAATCTATTTACCTCTTTTTGAAAGGGACTAAGTTCAATTTGTTCTTCTTGCAGGCTTTCTGCAATTTTTCCGATCTCAGTATTCATCCCAGTTCCAATAACTATACCTTCTCCATTTCCTCTTGTAATTATAGTGTTCATGTATCCTAGATTGGTTCTATCTGCTAGAATCATTTTTTCATCTACAGGGTTTAGATGTTTTTTGACAGGCTTTGATTCACCCGTTAATATTGCCTCATCTACGTCTAGTGAAAATTCTTTATATAATCGAATATCAGCTGGAAACTTATCTCCTTCCTCTATTAACACAATATCACCGGGAACTAAATCCTCTACATCTATCTCTATAACCTTGCCTTCCCTACGCACTTTAGCATAATGTGGTGCTAATTTCTTTAAACTCTCAAGAGATCTTTCTGCTTGATATTCCTGATAGAATCCCAATACAGCATTAACAATTAAAATTGCTGCAATTACAACTGCATCAGTATACTCTGAAGACCAAGCTTCAGCTCCAGGTTTAGATGATTCCCAAATTCCTATGACTAGTGATATTATAATCGCAAAAATTAGTAGATATATTAAGAAATCTTTGAATTGACTGATAAAAATTTGCAAAGCCGTTTTTCCTTTTTCTTTAATCAGCTCATTTTTACCATATTTTTCGAGCCTAGTGTTAATTTGAGCTTCAGTTAAACCTCTTTCTGTTGATGTTTCTAGTAATTCTTCAACTTTATCCGAAGTTATTGCATGAGCATTAAGATTTTTTATATCCATCATAATAACTTCAATTTCTATTTAGATTTATTTGAACATAAAAATAATAATTTATAATGTAATTATTATCAAAATATTTTAGTTTTTGTTTTTATAACTTATAAAATAGATTACCAAAAAAACCAATCTGGTGATGTTTGTTTAAATTATTATTTTCAGATAAAGCAGTGGATTATATTCATGAACAAAATCAATTTTTTAAGGAGAAAAATTCAAAAAAGTTAGTCGTTGTATTATTCTATTTTTCTAATGAATCTTGATTGATGAGTTTCTGTGGCAATGTTGTTGAGTTAGTTGAGAAATATAAGGTTTATAATGATAATGATTTTATCGAGTGGAAGAACACTAATATTTATGAAAATCTAAATACTTCTCTTGAAATTGAAGTTTATATTGAAAAAAAAATGATTTCACAATTAGAAAAAAAGCCTTTAATAATCATAGATGCTGCTATTGGAGATGTTAGCGGTAATAAGGTAGGAATTTTGTTCATGAAAAAAGATTCCAAGGTATATGGCTAATAAAATGAACTTATCTTGAAAATTTTAGAAGATATGGTGATTAGCGGTTGCAACCGAGCCATATAGATTTACAGAATATAGAGTAAGTTCGCAAATAAATTTATTAATTTATACATCTATTATTTGATAAATTAATTTATTTAATAATCTCTATATAAAAGATAATTTAATGAAAATGAGACCTTCAAGAGTTTTCAGATGGATTGTTCGAATATTTTTGGGCTTACTCACTTTATCTATGACAGTAGTTTCAATTTTGGGAGCTCTATCTGCTGTGATGATCCTTGGGAATGTGAATGAAAATATTAAGATTCCGGCAGGTCCACCAAGTGCTAATTTTAACATTACAAATCCAAGTAGTATGGATATTACTATTCCATTTAATATTACTAATGCTGGATATTTTGATTTAACGAATCTAATAATCAACGTTAAAATTTCTATGACTTTTGGGAATGCTTCTACCCCCACCAACGAAACTACTAATACAGTTGTTTTTGATAAAGCTCAGACTTTTCCAAACATTATAAGAGGTCAAACTTATTCAGGTGCATTTTTTGGGAATAGTTCAGATTTTATAGAAGCTAATTTTCCAAATGCTACTACTGAAATTGATTGGTTCAGAACGCCTGTTTTAGAATTTCATGGAAATTTCACGATAAGTGCTTATTATTCTCTAGATTTAATTGCTTTTACTTTTGGGATAAATAATGTTACACTAGGAACATTCCCATAATAAGGAGGAGTTTAAAATGGGAGCAGGAAAGAATTTAATTAAGGGCATTATTTTTATGGGTGTTTATATAGTAATTACAATGGTCATACCTTATTTCACATTTACTTGGATTAAAGATTTGAGCGATCTGGGCATTCCAATAGTACTTGAACAGCAAGAGTATGAATCTATTATTTTTTGGATATCTGCTTTTGGATTATTAATTAGCTCGTTGGCATTTTTCTCCTATTCATCACCCAAACAATCAATACGTAAGGGAGTATTTGCATTAATTCAGATATTAGTAAATAGTCTCTATATATGGAGCTACAAGTTTTCTGGAGCAGCTGATATATTATTCCAATTTGATGCTTCCCAACACATCACTGGATATTTTTTCTTAAATTTCCAAAACATGATTATGGTATACCTAGGGATATACTTTCTTACTATTGTTTTGAAAGGCTATGATTTAGTTGACTTTATTATTAATAGAGAAAAAATCCGTGAAAAAAGATATGGAATAAGCGGAGGTTATGAGAAAAAATGATATTTCAAACGGTTGATTTTTTACAAGTATTAGCCGAAATAATAGGTGCAATTCTAAATTTTTTAAAACCAATTGTAAGCCCAATTGGAGCTTGGATGATTAATTGGATAGAGGTTGTACTAAGAATTTTTCCAAAAAATGATTTAGCATTATATATAATATTATTCGTGATAATAATCATAATTGGCGCAATTACTAATATATTATGGCCTGGAGATAAACCACCCAGATTTTTTGAAAAAAAATATAAATTAATTGAACTTGAGAAAGAACCTGAACGCGAAGAGTATAACGATCTTTTTAAAAAAGAACCCACCGTAGAATTCAAAAAATTTGGAGAGGGATTTAAAGAACCAGGAGAGGATTACAAAGAATCAGCAGAAGAATATGAAGAATTTTAAAAAAGATAATTAAAATTTAAATTATTTTTTAATTTTTTGTACTAAATCAGCCACTCTTTTTCCTAAATCTTTGGCTATTGTACCTGCAAGTTCATCGGTTTCTCCTTTCCCGATAAATTCTTTTAAATTAAATTTTTGTAAACTCGTTATAGGGATATTTCCTTCAATAACAGGAGATCCAAGATTGTTAGCTACTACGATCATTCCTTGGATAAGTGCAAAATTTATTAAATCTGAAATAACTCCTTCTCCTCCATTCCTTAAACCGGTAGATGCTAAAGGAGCAAAGATTACATCTTTTAATAAATACTTTTTCATTTTCCATGGCCTTGATCGATCAATCAACGTTTTTATTTGAGAACTAACAGATCCAAAATAATTAGGCGCAGCAATTAAAATCGCAGCTGCTCCTAAAATTTTTTCTTCTAACTTATTCATATCATCATTTTCAGTAAGGGGACAATCATTAGGGGGTCTTAAACATTGATCACATCCATTGCATGGAGTAATATTATAATCAGAAATTTGAATTTTCTCTATTTCATAATCGTTAGAGCTTGAATTTATTCCCTCTATAGCTTGATCAATCAAAAAATTACAGCTCCTATTTTTACGTGGCGATCCTACAATAAGACTAATTTTTGTCAATTTTTTTCTTCTCTTAAATTATTATGTTAGTATACTATTTAATGTGTTATATCACATTTAAATTTATAATTGCCCTAATTAGATATAAAAAGAATATATTTTACCTTTTTGAGAAAAAATTAGTATGAGTTTTAAAGATAATCTCGAACAATATAAACAGAGAAAAGATCTAATAGATGAACTTGATTTTTATAAATCAATAATCTCAAAGAAAATAGAAAATAAAAATTTTAAATCTGCATTAGAAAAAATTGATTCAGCAATAATTCTTATTAAAGAAAACCAACAACTTTGTAACTTAGATATTGAGCTTTCAGAATTCGAAAATCTAAAAGAGGAAATTATTTCTGAGTTAGAAATGTGTCAAAAATTTTATATTAGGCGCTATAGAAATTTATTAAAAGAAACTTTAACTGAATCTAACATAGAGAATTTCTTAAGATTATTAGCAATGCTCAAAGGTGAAGTAGATGATAACTTAGAAAATTATAACCTCGAAGATTTATCTGCTAGTATTAATAGATATTTTAAATTTTTGAAGAGATTGTATACCATAATCAGTTCTTATAAAGTACTACACTATCACGGAGCTTCGAATAAAATATTAGAATTTGTAAAAGAAATAAAAAGCGAAGATTATCCGAATATTAAAACCCTGATTTTTTATATTTATCAAGATTTGCTAAATAACCAATTCTCGAATTTCTCAAAACAATATGATAAGTTATCAATTACAAAACTATCTGAAAAATTAGCTATTAATCAAGATAGTCTTTCTAATTTTTTGGGTATAATCATGAAAGACCCAAATTGCCCTATTAAAAAGTTTAATACGTATACTCAAGAAGTAATTTTTAGCAGATAATAAATCAATATTTTTCGATTTATAATCCACGATAATATTCTGGCCTCAGAATCTCTTCATGTGCTAAGCCATAATTAATTAGACTTAAGATCTTTTCTTTATCCTTGTCCAGAATAGATTTTATAGAAAGAAAATTACTGGCATGGTTGCTTCTAAAAACACAGTTTGCTTTTTTATTCTCAAAATCAATATTTTGAATGAATAACTTTAATTCTTGAAGGATTTCTGTTGAATTCATTTCCTTAAATTGCCCCTTACTTTGTTTCTCGTATATAACAGTACCAGGGGGTATCATAAGAGATAGGAATGCAATATACCAGAGTCTATCATCCTTTGGGCAAATTATATTCACTAAATCTGCAGATTCCTTGGCATGTTTTTCTGAAATCTCAGGATGATTGGCACCGCCAAGTCCATTAATAAATGTTGCAGATAATGCTATATTAGCTTTAAATAATTTTTTAGAAGCTTCAATATATTCAGCTTTAGTAGCATGCTTGTGTACTTCCTTCAATAATGGATCATAACCCGACTCAAAACCTACATATGCAATTTTGAGTCCTGCATCTGATAAAGACTTTAATTGTGCATCGGATTTTTTAATTATATCTTTTGCATGAGCGTAGACTCCTACTCTATCTAATTTTGGAAAGATTTCCATAGCATAATTAGTTAATTCGAGTAATTTATCTGTTGGTGTCACCATAGCATTCCCATCTAAAAAGAAAATCCTACGTACAAAAGACCCATTTTGATTTTTTGCAATATCTATGTCCTTTTTAACTTCTTTAACATCTCTTATTTTGAAGTCCTTTCTAAGATTTGATACACAAAAATCACATCTATAGGTACAACCCTCTGTTAGTTGAATTAATAAAGAACGAGCTTCGCTTGGTGGACGAAAAACAGGGTGACAATAATATATATTATCCTTCTTTACCATAATTATTATTCTTTATTTCTACTCCTCATTCTCCTCTTCTGCATCTTGAGGCTTTTTAGGGCATGACTTAAGATGTCGTCCTAATCTGACAAATTCTTTACCACAATAAGGGCACACTTGTTTTTCTTTTTCCTCATCTTCTTTAGCACGAGAACTGGGCGCAGTAGTTCTTTTTTTCTTCTTCTTACGACTTGGGAGCACATCTTCTATGTTAACATCATCAGGAGCAAACTCACAAGATGGTATATGTGATCTTAAATCTTCAAAGATTTCCCCGCAAAAAGGACATTCTAAATCTCCAAATTCTTCAGATTCAATTATTTCATCTTTTCCAACTTTACGTTTTTCAAATTTTAAAGGTTCTTCTTCCTCTTCTTCTTCAAATTCATCAAAAGTTAAGTCAATATCGTTGTCTCCAGTGAGCTCTTTAAGTTCGAAATCCTCTAAATTAATCTTTTTCTCTAAAATCTTTTTCTCTGCAATTTTTCTGCTCTCTTCATATATTTCCTGTATTTTGCTATTAGATTTTACAGGATCATAGATTGAACATACCTGACATACGTAAGCTCTCCTACCGAGTATTAAATCTCTTGAAGGACAGACACATAAAGGTTGTAGACTGTTAGAAATATTTCCTAACGCTTTTAGATGCTTACAAGCGATTTTTCTAGAATATTTAATTTTCTGTTTTCGACGTGGTATAATAACATCACCAAAAGAAGTAATTAAAATAATATATCTTAGAATATATTTTTTTTCATTATTTAAAAGAGTAAATATCAAAAAGAGGTTTAATAGTTGTATCTTATAAATTTGAGGTCGTTAATTATTTTCTCTTTTATTTCAGAATTCTCTACATTTGGAATTAGCTCATCAACTAAATCTCTTAATTCAATTATTTTTTCATTAAGTAATTCAGGTTTACTCCAGAGAGATTTTCTTAAAGGGTGACTATGAGTTATAGCTTTATTATAATTTTCTATAGCTTCTTTATAAAAAAGACATGCACTATCATAATTTTTAAGTCTTGTTTGATACATTGTAGCAATTTTATTATAACTCATACCAGCTCCGGCATAATCCATTACTTTTCCAAAATATATAGCTGAGTTTTCAATTTTTTTCAATGCATCCTTTAAAACTTTTCTATCTCCTTTTTTTAAGGATATATATCCAATTATATAACTTGCTACTCCTAAATAAAACAATTCATCATTTTGCTTAGACAACTCGAATAAATCATTCGCAAATTCCTCTGCTAAAACTAAATGATTATTTGAAATGCATAATTTTGCTACAGTTCTCAATAAATCCAAAACGCGGTTAATATCATCTAATCCTTTATATTTTTCGATACCTTGACGGTATCTTTCAATTCCTGTAAATGTATCCTTATTCTGGAATGCTTTATTTCCCTCATATATTAAATGTTCAGCTCGTTCTTTTAAACTGGTAGATTCAGAAAGACTTTCCTGTTTTGATGTGTCATAAAAAAGATTACTAAACCCAAAAGAGAAATCCTCGTTCATAGGAATATCAACTAAATCTTTAGGCTCTGATTTTAGATCTATTTCAGATATTAGATTATCTGAATTTGAGTTACTATTTTCAAAATCTTGCATGTCTTTATATTCTGTTACCTTTTTATAGTCTTCCCTATATGCTGATTGTAAGGGTTTGCCAGCAGCGACTAACGCAGATAATTCAGATAAAACATTCGCAAAGAAATACTTATTTAACCCTTTAACTATATAATCTACTTTATAATAATTATTTTCAAATTCAGGAGAATTTGGATCCATATTTACATCAGTTAATCTATAGATTTCAAATCCAGTTTCATATTTAGTAAGAATGTTCTCACCAATCTTCTCTTCTTTTTTTTTTCCTAATAATGTATGATCAAATACTAATCCAATGGCATCATTATATTTCGCTTGAAATCCTAATTGATTAATTAAATCAATATAAGAAAAAAAGAGAGATAATCCTGGATGAGAATGAAACCAGCCTACAATAAAATGACCTTGTTCTTCTTTATCTAATTGTTGTTGTATCTCATCAATAAAAACATAATGCCGCTCATCTAAACTTACATCCGTATCATGTCCAAAAGTTAAAGCATAACTGTTCTCTACGTAAACAAAATCCTCATCTGAGTAGCCCGTCAAAATTCCATAGATTTCCTTCCAATCTTTAGCTGGTATTGCTTGATTTGCATATCTACTGGCATATAAGATTATTGTCTTATAAGCTTCAGCTTTAATAACTACCGGCTTACTAACTCTTTCTTCCTCTTGGATATTCTCTCTATCATCATCAGGGTCTTCATTTTTATCTCTTTCAAAATCTTCCGTCATTTTTAAATAGTAAAACGTTAATTGAAGGACTAATACTCCTTAAAATATAATAAAACAATTATTAAATAAAATTATGTGTTAAAAAAATTGAGTGTTTTTTTCTTAAATTATTTTTTTAATTCTTCATTTTTAGCTTTCTTTACTAACTTAAGTAATTTTTGAGCAAACTCTAAATGAGGTATAATTTCTAATGCTTTACTTAAAGCTTCAATTGCCCTATCATATAATTTCTGATTATAATATGCTGAACCCAGATTGGTCCAAGCAGATTCATCCTTAGAGTTATTTTTCAAGGCATTTTTACAAGCAATAATAGCTTTATCAAAATTCCCCATATCAATATAAACAGAACTAAGCTCAGACCAAGTGATTGCTAGATTAGGATTTAATTCTAAAGCTTTTTTTAATGCTTTAGTAGCATTATCATATTCCTCAATTTCATAATAGATATGTCCCAAGTTATGCCAATTAATAGCTTCACTTGAATTAAGTTCAATGCCCTTTTTATAAGCTTTAATAGCATTTTGATATTCATCTTTTTGAAAATACAAATATCCAATTTGTATCCAAGCATTTGAATTACTAGGGTTCTTTTTCAAAACTTCTTTTAGTGCCTCTATTTTTTTTGACATTGTTTATTGAAATTTGTATAATTTTTGGTAAATGATTGCATAAATCGATTTTTAATTTCTATTGGTTTGAGAGGAATATTATTAACCAGAGCACTTCCAGGTTTAGTTTTAATTAAAACAAAATGACATCCTTTACCTAAATCTTTCAGGATATTTTTAATTTCCTCTCCTTTTGTAATCTTTACTATTGACTTAAACCCAGCACCTTCAGCAATTATTTCTAAATTAGTATTATTATGGGTATGTGTGCATTGATCCCCCGTAGAACCATAAGATTCATTATCAATTACAATCAAAGTTAAATTACCTGGATTAACATTTGCGATAGTACTTAGACTGCCAAGATTCATGAGTATAGAACCATCTCCATCAATACACCATACTTTTTTTCTTGGTTGAGAAATTGCTAATCCAAGAGCAATAGAGGATGCTAAACCCATCGAACCCATCATATAGAAATTTTGAGGGCGATCTCTGAGATGGTATAATTCTTTTGAAGGAATTCCAATATTACAAATTACGAATTCTTCAGTTAAAACTTCCGCAATTCTATTTATTGCATCAAATCTTTTCATATTTCCTCACTCCATAATGATTTTTGTAGAAGAATGCCAACAGAGCAGTTATGTTCTTGACTATAAATAATTGCTTCTTTAAGTTTTGTGATTTCTTTGCTGGATTTTATGGACCAAGTTTTTATTCCAGCTACATCTAACAGTTTATCAGTAATTTTTCCCATCGGTATTTGCGCTAAGATTTTTTCACCTTTTCCTCCTCTATGACTCATAATAAAAATTATAGGAATATTGTATAATTCTAATAGAGATTTTATGGCATTTATAGAATTTCCTAAACCTGAATTTTGCATTAAGATTGCAGGTCTTTTTCCACCAAGATAAGCTCCTGCTGCAATTCCAACGCCCTCTTCTTCACGGGTGACAGGGATATGTAATAATTCTTTTCTTTCATTTATTAAATCCAAAATGCCCTTTAATAATATGCAGGGCACTGATAAGACCAAATCTATTCCGAAATCTTTTATTATCTCATATAGTTTTTGATCAATATTCATGTGGAATAGTTAACTCAGCTTTATTTTAAACATAATTAGTTAAAGATTATTCAACTAGATTTTTATATAAATATGTCTTTTTATCTGGTATTTAAATTTAATAAAGATTAAATGTTTATTACTTACTTTGCTTTCTTCTTTCTTCTGGTTCCGCTCCCCCCACTAAGACCAGATAAATCGATATTGGAATCACCAACTGCAATAGCAATTAAAATAAATATAAGAACTACTACTACAATAACTATCGCTATTATAAGGGCTAATAATAATATAGCTTCAACTTTAAAGAAGACGTATATCCAAGGGCTTTTTTCACTTTTTTGTATTGCTCTTGCCCCATAAAACATTGTTGTTAGTGATACAATAGATATATAAGCCAATGTAATAGGGATCGTCAATAAGAAATTCTCTATATTAAAAAGAATAATAAATATAAATTCCATTATCGCAGTTCCTATTAAAAAAAGAATAATGTGAGCCCATAAATATCCTTTGGCGAAATATTTTACCCTTAAAACAATACCAATTATACAGACTATAATTATTGCTCCAAGTGTTAAAGTAATAAACATACGGACTTGAGGGAGAAATTCAGTAAAAATAATTATTGGAAGACTTAGAATACCTGCTATAAAACAAAATATGAAAAAAAGTATAAGCCCGGCATCAGTTTTATCCACTTTTGATACAAAAAAATATAATAAATATATTTACTTCAAGGACTATCATACAGATATAAAAAACGAAAAATACAAAATTAAATTCAAATTCCTTAAACAAAAAATCAAAAAATATCTCACTAACCAACCAAATTATTGAGCCTATTAATAATATTGGCAAAATCCTTTGTAGGAAAACTTTACGTTGAAAAGAAATAAGAATATATTTAGATTCTCTCCTCTCCTTTTTTATCTCTGTCTCTCGTAGGCTATCAGTACCAGCAAAACTCTTTACTTCTTGTACAGACTTACCACAATTAACACAATATTCACATCTTCTTTTAAAGGATTGCCACATTCGGTACAATATCTTGGAATAGTATTTCACCAATTTAGATTATATATCTATATTTATAGCTATATTACTCCTTGCTTCTTGAAATTTTTAATATCGGTATCTGTATAATTAAGTGATTTTAATATTTGTTCTGTATGTTTACCTATTTTTGGAGCTAAACTTCTTATTTTTAATGGGGTTCTTGAATATTTAATAGGTGAAGCAACATTTTGAATTTTTCCGAATTTTGAATGATCCAGCTCGACTATCATTTTCCTTGCTTTAATTTGTGGATCATTACAAGCTTCACTAAAGGTTTTTACTGGCATGACACAGGCATCTTTATTGATAAAAATCTCAAACCATTCATCTTGAGTTTTCTTTAAAAACTCTTTTTGCATTTCTTGGAATGCTTTTTCCTTTTCTTCACCCTGAGCATTACCTTTAGGGATTAAATCTTCTCGCCCGATACCCTTACAAACTTCCCGCCAAAATTTAATCTCAATAGCACCAACAGATAAATATTTGTTATCTTTAGTCCTAAAAACTGAATAAAAAGGAGCCTCCCCATGAAGTGGATTTTTCGGCTGAATCATTCCATCATTTAAATCTTTTGAAAATTCGAAAGCCGCAGCCATAGGCATAAATGAAAAAACACAATCTGTCATAGAAATATCAATATATTGACCCCTCCCTTCTGAATTTTTCTCTCTTTCGATTATAGCGCCTAAAATACTAATAGTTGAAACCAATCCGCCTCCTATATCCGCAGCTTGTACACCTGGTACAATAGGCCTTCTTTTTTGTTCATCCTTCCCAATTAATTCTCGTTCTTTGTTTAGTTCTAAAATACCACAAATGCCAATATAATTTAAATCATGCCCTGCAATTTGTTCATAAGCCCCATATTGACCGTATCCAGTTAATGAGCAATATATAATAGATGGGTTAATTTTTGAAATGGTTTCATAATCTATCTTCAACTTTTCTGTAACTTTTGGTCTATAAGTTTCTAAAATAATATCTGCTTTTTTTGTTAATTTATAGAAAATTTCTAAAGCTTTCTCTTTTTTGAGATTAAGAGAAATTGACTTCTTATTCCTCATTAGGATCGAATTAAAAGCACTCTCTCTATATCTCCCTTTCTGAAAGAAAGGTGGAGGATTTCCGTATGGAAATCTTGGATCGTTGATATGTATAACCTTTGCGCCTAAATCCGCTAATATCATTGAGCAATAAGGACCAGGAAGCATGCGACTTAAATCTAGTACAACAATATTCTCTAAAGGTAAAACCATAATAAAGATAAATGGAAAATAATTAAAAAAAACTTATTAAATTTTAAAAAACAATTACAAAAAAATAAAATTAGAGGTATATAATTTCAGCTTCTAATTGGTTTGTATCAATTACTGCAAAAGTGCCTTTTCCTGTTAAATATCCACAAGCTTCCCCAGGATTTAGTACTAAAACATTATTGTCAAATTTTTTATTCACAATTGAATGGGTATGACCTGATAAAACAATGTCAAAAGCGCCTGATCTTGCTAACGCTTCTATCGTATCTGCTTTTGGCATATGTGAGGCAATTAACCTTTTTCCATCAAATTCTTTAACTAATTCATGACCATTTTCGACAAATTTACAAATTTGACCCAGATTTTTCCTTAAAAATACATGATCACCATCGTTGTTCCCAAAAACTCCAAAAAAATTATTCTTTATAGTTTGATTCAAGTTATCGAACCATCTTCTTGTAAAAGGTGAGCAATAATCTCCACAATGAATTAATACATCAACAGTCCTTTCATTCATGATTGAAACTGCCTTTAGAATATTATCTTGATGATCATGTGTATCTGATATGACTGCAATTAACATTCTTTACAACACATACGAGTTTGTATAATTTTCTTTATTTAACTATTGTAATAAAAAGCATAAAAATCTTGTTTAGGTAAAAAGATATATTAAGTAGTTTTTTATATTTATAGCAAGATATATGAAAAAGTTGTATACTTTATGATTGAAGAATTCCTTAGAAAAGAAAAATTAGCTATTGATGCAGAGTTAGCTAAATATTTTAATAATTTGAATAATATTGAGCACGAAATACTCCTAAAAGATTTTATCTCACAATTACAGGAGTTTATATTGAATAAAAAAGCAAAAAGACTTCACTCCATACTATTAATTGCAGCATTTATTGGAATTGTTAATCCAATTTATTTAAGTGAACAGATTGGACAAATTCGAGAAGTATCATTAGCAGTAGAATTATTACATAATGGTCATTTAATACATGATGATCTTATAGATGAAGAAGAACAAAGGAGAACTAAACCAACTTTTAATATTCAGTTGAAAAATGAAATAGAAAGAGTTTACAAAAATCTTGAATTTTCTCATAAAAAAGATATTATTGAAATGTATGGGAGAGATATGAGCATTTTGGGGGGGATTCATGGATACTTGTTAGGATTGAACGTACTTAAAAGTTCAACATTTCCTGATCATTTGAAATTATTAGCAATAAATGAATATACTGAAGCAATGGATTTTCTAATTAAGGGTCATATAATCGAAGAATATATGAATTATCATAATATTACTATGACTTTAGAACAATATCTTAATATTGCTGAAATGCAAAGAGCAAGATTACTCGAAAAATCAGTTAAAGTAGGAGCAATTTTGGCTAAAGGAAATTTACACTATCAAATAAGACCATTAAGTGAAGCTATGTTAAGAATAGGTCAAGCTTATGCCATTCGGGATGATATTCTTGATTTGAAAGAGGATATAAAAAGAAAAATTAAGAAAAATTTTGTTTATATTCTAGCAATCCAAAATTCAGATGAGGAACAATCTAAATCTCTAAATGAAATCTATCACATGGATGATTTATCGAAGGATGAGGTTAAACAAGTGGAAAGCATTTTCGCTGAAACAAATTCGGTCATTACGGCAGAACATTTCTCAAAAAATTTGGTTTCTCAGGGTAAAAATTATTTAAAGAATATTTATCCAGATTTAAATAAGGAGCAAAAAATTTTCTTTAATGAATTCTCCGATTATATATATATGAGAGAATTTTAATCTAATAAAAAATTAGAATTCTGTTTTTTAAGCATTAAATTACTTAATTCCTTAAATACATCTACAACATTAAAATTTTCTAGAGCTGATGTTTTATAG
>JBATUM010000334.1:0-4429 GCA_049671145.1 Promethearchaeia archaeon | reverse complement strand
TTTTATTTTAATTATATACACCCGTTGAAAAATACGTTAATAATATGGTTAAATAATTCAAAAAATATAAAAATTCATAAGCTAAGAAGTTTTATGTTCTTCCTTTACCTTTTTTATCATATCTGTTTTAGTAAATTCACAGCCACACATTCCACAGATATATTTAAACCCGTAAATGTTTGGGTTTTCCATTATTATATTATCTTTATCAAGAACTTCTCTAATTTTATTTCTGTCATTATTAAGGCATTCAGGACATTGTCTTCTTATTCCCTTTTTAATTTCTTCGATAATTACCTTAATTATTTGAGCTCTTTTAGGAATAGGTTTTTCAACTTCTTGAGGTACCGGTTCTTCTATAACAGGTTCAATTTTTTCTTGATACTGCTTTAAATATTTAAAGAACAATTCAGCTAACAATTCATCTACAGTCTCTCCAGCTTTTAATTGTTGACTTAATGAGAGTTCAATCTCTCTTAATGCGGTTAAATCTTCATAATCTAAGAAATATACTTGATTAAGTTTAAGATTTTTATAATTCGTTGCAGAAGATTTAAAGGTTGTTAATATATAATGGGAATATTCTCTGATCAAGGATGGTAAATTTATTTTAATTTCTTTTAAATTCTCTAGCTTAAATTCACCACTATATTTAGATACTAAAGATTTTATATCCGCTAGATTCTTGAGCATTTCTTTATTAGTTTTTAATTCAGTAACTTTTTTTTTACTTTCTAAAAGCCCATAGACTAAAAATGGTGCCTCCTGGTTAGTTTTTTGAATGAAAATATCAATCATTTCTGCTAATTGAATGTAATTTCTATCAATATTTTCATCTATTAAAAAAAAGAATATTCCAGCAACTACACCTATGAATAAGCCTTTTTCAATTTTATATTTTTTCATATCTTTTTCATCCATAGCCTCTTTCCAAGAAAAGGCAGTTTTCCATTTAATTACATCAAAACTACGAGCTTGATACACTAGAGAAAAGTTCCAAACGTAAGCCTCAGTTGAAAGATGGTGAATTATACCTTTAGGAAATAATTTTGCTTCCCTCTCTACTTCTTCAATTTGCTCCTCAAAAACCTCACCCTTTTCTGGAGTACCAATTTCCCGAATATCCTCAGTTATTATTCCAGGTGGAGTATCTCCAATAATTATTTGATATTCAATATATCTAACTTTAAAACACCCTTTTTGTGATTTTTATAAATATATATGATTTCTAGCTATGATAATAATATCAATGTAGGTAATATACTTTTTAAAATCTTAGGATAAGATTTAATTTATCCTGAAAGTTTTCTTAGAAAAAGAAAGAATTTGATCTAATCCATATCTTACATTAAAAATTCAATTCATTTATAACATATAACCATATGATTAAAATTTGTTTTTTGAATAAATAATTATAAAAATTTTGAATAAATATTTCAAATATAACTTAATTTTATTAGTGCTGATTATGGGTCGTCGAACAAGAATGCGTATGGTGAAAAGTCCGCCAGACAATCTATATTTTCGAATAGCAATAGATGGCCCATTAGCTGAAGATCAAATAATTCTAACCGTAGCAGAATTCGAAGCATTGCGTTTAAAACACTATATTGATTTAAATCAAAAAGATTCAGCAGATAAAATGGGAGTATCTCAACCTACTTTTTCTAGAATATTAGAAAGCGCTCATCAAAAGGTAACCCAAGCTATAATGGAGGGAAAGGCCATTAAAGTTTATGGGGGAAATGTGGATGTTAAAAAGGGATTTATAGGGTATGGCTGTTTAAATTGTAATGAAGAATGGGAGGATGAATCAGCTTCAAAAGATGAAAAAGTTAATTGTCCTAAATGCAATTCTGAAAAAATATATTATTTAGTTAGAGAACCTCTTTGAAAATATTCACTAATTTCTTTTTGGGATAAAATATTCTCGTTTCATTTTAAATTATGACTGAAAGAATAGAAAAACTCTGGTATCGAGCAGCAAGAACTATTGCTAAAGCAGGTCAAATGCCTATACCAATAACACCTACAATTATAGAGTTAATAAAAACTTTAATGTCAGAAGTACAAGCAACCTTTATTTTGATTTTTAAAAAACCTTCATTAAATATTAACGAGATTAAACAAAAAAGCGATTTAGATGATGACTCACTAAATAAAATGTTAAATAGCTTAATGGATAATGGCATTATTGTAGGCGTTCCCAGTAGAAGGACGGGCATCATGGTTTATCGTTTAATGCCAATGTGGCCTGGAATTTTTGAGTATCAATTTCTTAGGGGAACTACAACAGAAAAAGATAAAAAAAAGGCACAGCTTTTTGAAAAATTATTTAAAGAATTGAGAGAAGGAACTCAGAAGAATTATAATGGTATTGTTAAACAATTTAAGAAAACTCCAGCGCTAGATCGGACTATTCCAGTAGAAAAACAAATAGAGGTAGGTGGTGAGGGAATTATGCCTTATGAAGAAATAAAAGAAATTATCAATAATTATGATGACATCGCTTTAGCAAATTGTTACTGTCGGCAAGAAAAAGATTTGTTAGGTGACCCATGTAAATTAAACCCACCAAAACAAAACTGCTTTTTTTTTGATAAAAGTGCTCAATTCGTCATAGAACATAACTTTGGAAAATCTATCTCGAAGGAGGATGCACTAAAGATTCTTAGAGAAGCTGAAGATTATGGTTTAGTTCATAAAGTATTTCATGTTCATTTAGATACAAATCGAGGACTAGAAGCAATGTGTAACTGCTGCAAATGTTGTTGTGGACCCTTTAGAATGTATTACCAAGGAATTGCACCTTTACATACAATATCCTCCTATTTAGCCGTAATTAATGAAGATTTTTGTGTAGGATGTGGAACTTGTGTGGAAAAATGCCCCATGGAAACAATTAAATTAAATAATTCAACAGCACAAATAAATCAAAAAAAATGTATAGGGTGTGGACTATGTGCTCACCATTGTCCTGAAAATGCAATTAAACTAAAAAGAACTGGTCCAAGAGATGTTTTTATACCCCCTATTCAAATTACTTAATAAAAATATTGTAAAAATTAATTATATAATTAATTTTCCTTTATCCATCACTATACGAGAACGGTCATTTGTGTAAAATATTTCTACAGTTGGTTTATCAACTAAAAAGTCTTGATGTTGTGCTGAATTATTTGCTACTATGCCTGGATAATCCATATTGTTGCCAAACGCAACATGTATCGCATTACCAACTTTTTCAGCTTCGAGAAACTGTTCAACTAATCTGGCTTTAGGATTAAGTCCAAAGGCAAATTCTCCTACATATTTTGCCATCTCGTCAATTGCTTGTGTTTCTTTAACATTATTGAGAACCTCTTTATCCTCACTTACAACACTCTCAACACGACCGTCCTTAACCTCTAACGCAATTTTTTTTTCTATTGGACCTATCCCCCCAATTGCTAGATCACATACTAGAGTTCCTTGCATTGAGGTTTCAATAGGTCCAATAAGAACCTCACCAACAGGTAAATTCATCCATTTCATTAATTTCCAATCAATAAATGTATCTGAGAACCAAGTTCTATTTTTAACACTTAACTCGAAATTAGAACCATTTGGTGCTTTAACCTTCACTGATTCTACATCTTGTAGTATGGTTAATAACCTTCTGGCATTGTTTTGCATTTTATTATATTCTTCCTTTTTTAAGGATAAAGCTCCTTTTGTTAACATATCCATAGTTATGCCTGGGCAGTGGCCCGCTCGTGAAAATTTCTTTCGAGTCTCTAATTGAACTATCTTAATTCGAAAAGGTGTTTCCTCACTGTTATCTCTAAAAAGATTGATGAAAATATCTGGTTTATAAGGTGAATTTAACATTTCTAATAGATTAGCAGGTATTTCTGTTCTAAATAACCTTTCCTCCGTTTCCAATAAAACTAAGCGAGTCCATAATCCTAAATCAATTGCTCCGCTTGCGAAAGCTTGTCCAACTTCTTTTTTTATATCATCGGAAATTATTAATATAGATTCCCCTGGTTTAGCTTCTAAAACATATCGAAGAGCATTTGCTGTTGCGATATTAGAGTCCATATATTTAGCCTTCTTATAATCTTTATAAAATCAAATAGAATGATTATTTGAATGTATAATCTTATTAAAAATTAAAGATATTTAGTAAAAAAATCATAAACTTTTACTAATTTATTAGTTCGAAGCTCCATAACAAGCCTTATACAATTAATTGATGCTATTAATTTATTATCGGATTCTCTAAAGATCTCATGATGAAATTTTATTGAAGAATTCCCAATTTCTGTTATTTGGGTTTCAACTATTACATAATCCCCAAATCCTACAGAACCTTGATAAGTGATATCAACTTTTTTAACACCAAATACAAATCCTTCATGAACGGTGTCCTCTATTCTTTTAGGAG
>JBATUM010000333.1:0-1521 GCA_049671145.1 Promethearchaeia archaeon | reverse complement strand
TTGCAAAAGTAAGAGTTGCAGATGCTTTGAATTATAACGCTTCCAGTTCATTTTTTGATCAATTAAACGGCTATTTAAGAAAAAGAGTTAATGGGCACAAAGAAACATTAAAAAGGGACCTAAATTTCACCCTGAATTTTATTCTATCATTAAATCCTTGCCAAAAACATCTGATTTAATAGAAATTTTAAAAAATGAAAACGTATTAAAATTAAATATTAAAATCGAGGAAATTCCAGATTTGTATCTAGGAAGTCTTTATACTATTGCTAAACTTATAGATTTCGTCAGCAATTTATTTTAAATCCTTTTACTTCCTAAATAGCAAAAAATTTTTAATCTTAAAAAAGTTAATATTAAAAAAAGGTTTGTTATAAATATACATTTATTTGTATATGATAGTTTTAATGATGTCGAAATTGTTACAAATTATTTCTCGAAAAAAAAAAAATTTTATGGATAGAATAAAACAAAAACTAATTACAAAAAGGAATCTTAAAGTAATTGCTAGCTATAAAAGTGTTCCTTATATAAATCCAGCATCTAATACACAATTAACAGAGCAAACGTTTCTGGGAAAAAACTGTAATTTCAATGGAATGAAAGTATTTGGTAAAGGTAAATTGATAATTGGAGATAATTTTCATTCCGGGGAAGACGTTATAGTAATAACATCTATACATAATTATAATAAGGGTAGTACAATTCCCTATGATAGGATTAACATTATTAAAGATATTATAATAGAGGATAATGTTTGGATTGGTTCAAGAGTAATTATTCTTGGCGGTGTCAGAATAGGAGAAGGGGCAATAGTACAAGCGGGGAGTGTAGTTGCTAAAGATATACCAAAATATGCGATCGCAGGAGGACAACCTGCTGAGGTATTTAAATACAGAGATATAGATCATTATGAGAGACTAAAAAGAGACAAGAAATTCTTTTAGCTGAATTAAATAATGAAAATTTTAATTATAAATAATTATTTGAAAAAGACTTTTAAATATATTCCAAGATTTCTAAAGAAATTTCTTGACTTTTACATACATCTTAAATTAAAATTTATTATAAAATCATTAAAAAAAACACCTCAAAATAATTTAACAATTAAATTTTTAAATTTTAAAACAAACAAGTTCAATCTAAAAAACAGCATAGAACCTATCTCCTTCTCAGATTTAAGATTTAATTTAAAACGAGATAATTATATCAAATTAAGAAATAAAATTATTAATACAACTAAACAAAACTTAATAAAATTGTTTAATAATTTAGAAACTTCTAAAGATTTCAATTATGAAGGAATTTCCATAGCTAAAATATTAGAGATTGATTTAGTTTTTTTATTTAATGAATATCTTGGACAATATGAATTATTAGAAAGGCTTTTAAAAAGAGAACAATTTGATAGAATTATTTTATTTGATTTCAATCATAAAGCTCTTCCCATATATCGATCTTTAAATTTTAACCATAACATTGAGGTATGTAAGGATAATTTTTTAATCAGGAGTAATAACT
>JBATUM010000332.1:0-14771 GCA_049671145.1 Promethearchaeia archaeon | reverse complement strand
TTTATAAATGAATATAATAATTCAAGAACAGTTTATTATTTCACTTCTCAAAGGCTTATTAAATGGATTGAGAAAAAGATTTTATATCAAAGAAAGAAAGAAATTAAATATGCTGATATTTCCCATCTTATTGATTGGTATACTGCATTAGAGATAGTTCCAAAAAATAAAAACGGGCAATTGTATTATGAGGGGGATGAGACAGAATTTTTTCATAAATTTAGGGGATTAAAATCCCTAAAAATACTATTACATGGTTCAAAAGGAAAGAAATTAAACAAAGAAATTATTAATTTATTAGTTCAAGGTATTCCATTAAAGAAACATCCAAATCTGGAATTTTTATATTTTAAAGAAAAACTAGCCAAAGAAAAGGAAAACATTATAATGGTGAGAGAGATAGAGGAATCTAATAATGAAATTGAACAAGAAGTTTCACAAATCTCCAAAAGACAGATACGTATTTTTTTAGTAGGTATTATTTCCATTATAATAACCTTTTATATTCTTATCTGGTCTGGACTCATTGTTTTAATTATCTTACCCATCGGAATTTATTGCATTATGACATACGCTATCTTATCATTAGAAAAAAGAAAGAAGTTATTGAAAAAAAAAACCAAAGATAAGAATCTTTAATAAACCAAATATAAAAATTTGTTTGTGTTTTTCAAAAATCTAAAGGTGGTATAAAATTGGGCGATATTAAGTTGACTATAAATGGACATTTTTTAAAAAAATGTGTTATTATTATACCGAAAGAATTAACGTTTAGTTTTGGTATTTAATTATTAATTTTTAAGTTTAAATAATTTTTAAAAAAATTAAAGCATCTTTCTTTTAATATTTCTTAATTGTAGAATTTTTAAATATAAATTGAGTCTCTTTGGTGCATCTATGCTAATTTTGATTCTTGAGTCAAGATTTAAGCCTTCAATTGGGTTTTTAAGGTGGATTTCAATATTTTGGTGAATTATTTTATTTTGATAGGTGATTGCAAGAACATTATTGTAAGGAGCAAAATATATCTTTTTTTTATATCCTAATATAATTCTGGAGGAGGTAAAAGTATATCTCATATATTTTTGTATGAATTTTTTAATTCCAAAAAGAAGTATTATCAAACATATTCCGAAAAATATGGATGAATTCAATATAGATAAAGTAATAAAAGAGAAATTTATAAAATAGAAAAACACAAGAATCAAGCTAAGAAGTGTTATAAATTCTAGTAAATCTAATTTTTTTGTAGGGAAATATACTATAAGAATATTTTCATCCTTTTTTAAATTCTTTAAAAAAGGCGTAAGCTTTTTCTCGGAGTAACTCGTACTTTTTAGTTTTACTTCATCTTTATTGGCTTTAATCTTGAAATCATCGAGTTTCCATCTTTCTTGGAAATCTAATAACACTTGGGCGTTTAGTAATACCCCCCTATTATCTTTCCAAGAGAGAAATTTGAGATAAATTAATTCTAAAATATTGAGAAAATCATCAATAGGTCCAAATTCTATTAAGTTATTTAATTTTTTAGAATATGACGATTTGATTATGATCGTTTTTAGTTTATAGGTTAAATAAAATCTACTATTAAATTTTATACTTGTTGTAATGGAGTCTTTAGTAAATATAATTTTGTCACTATAAATATTTAAAGCCAAAGATTGGTCTATATTATAAAAATTGTGAAAATTTTGTTGAGCTATTTTATTATCTATAAGTTTCAATTTATCTCTTACATTTCCGTAGTGTAGGATTGCTGATTCGAATATTTGGAAGATTTTTGATATATCTTTAATGTAAGGAGTGATTCTACTATATTTCTTATGAGGTTTTGCGGTATCATCAAAATATTGACATATAAATTCAATTTTTCCCTTATCCTCGGAAGGATCTGTTTGCCTCATAATTACTGCTTGTAAAGAAGATAACTCTATTACATCTTTAGTATAATTCAATGGCGAAAGCTCTCCAAACATATAAATTTTTTTATTGCTCAAATAAATAAAAAATTCTAAAGGTTTTGACATTTTAAAAGAATAAATAAAAGCAATAGGGAAAAAAATGAATACAGCAATCGCTGGAAATAAAAAATATTCTAAAAAATCTCCAACAAAAATTGAATATATCATAGTAATAATGCAAATTGGAATAAGAAAAAGGAATAGAACTAAAATTATTTGTACTTTCGTAAAAAATCTGATCTTCATTTTATAAACAAGTTGTTCTTCTGGTAAGAAATTATATAATACATTATCAGTAACTTCAAAATCTTCAGTTTGCTCTCTTTTATGCACTATTTATCAAATCATCTAATTATTTTTTTTTATATATTATAAACTTTTTAAAATTATTCGGATATTAAAGGATTTTAAGATATATAATTAAATAATCAAATTTGTTTTTTTAATTTATAATTTTTATGCTAATTGCATTTAAAGTGAATAGGGAAAAAAAGAAGTTATTTTAGGAAATAATTTTTTAAAATTCATTGAATTGTGTAAATGTTAATTCTTCAACAAGAGATTTTAATTAAAAAAAACAAATTTTGAATAATTCATCTATTGCAAGCGCAATCTACATCGAATTAATTATAATTCTGCTGGTTTTTTAATTAAAAAAAGTATAAACGAAGCAAAAATACTTGCAACTAAAACGCCAAAAAGTATTTCGGAAATTAAAAATGCCTTTTTAAAGGGTTTGAAAATGAGAAAAGTACTTGCTATTATCAGTCCAATACTTGATACTATAATTATAATTTGAATTATAGCAAACGATAAATCTTCAATATTTTGTATATTAAGTAAAATAAGAGTTTCTCCCCATACCCCAAATCCAAATAGAATTAAGAAAAGCACGGCAGTGCTTAAAAATAAAATACCAACTAATTTATCTCCATATTCCTTTACTGCTTCTCACCCGTAATAATTATTTATGTTAGCGCCTTAAAAACTTTACTTTGAAGGATGTTAATCTGTTTTTTCTTATTTCTATTTCTCGATAACCACCTGCTAATTTAGGGTTACGATAGCCTCCTAATCCTAATGCAGGAGTTTGTACGACGAATGGTGCATTTTGAGTAATTTCTTTAGCATTTGTATATAGTTCTGAATAAAGATCATAATATACAGCGGCAGGATTTTCTAACTTTTTCAAGCTAAAGGGAGGAGCTGTAAATACTTTTGACTTTTCTCCTTTTGGGTCGCCCAATCTGAATTCTTTTAATTCATGGGTGTGACCAGTAAGAGTAAGAATACAATGATCTTTGCAAAATTCAATTATCTTTTCCCAGTTAGAGGAGATTGTACCGAATTTAACATCAAATTTACCGTCTATTCTAGCAACCGATAATTTCTTACCCAATTTTTTAATTGCTGTTTCTTTAAATTCATTTACTTTATCTAAAAATTCTTTAAAAATATCTTTCTGACCAAACTTTTTAAAAATGCTCGCAGTCTTTCGAGGATTAAGTGGTGGACCATGTAGAAATAAATATGTATTATCGCTATCACCCTTTTTAAAATTTATCAAATTTTCTAAATATTTTATTTGTCTATTTGAAAGCCCTGTTACAGATGGGCGTCCCATTAAAAGGTCTCGTACATTCTTGAAGGAATCAGAACCTGAATTTAAAAATATGAACTGTTGTGCTCCAAATTTAATTGAATAATCTAATGAAGGATTAAATTCTGTTAAATATCCCTTTAATGCCATAAAACTTTTGGTAATTGAACTTATGGGATTAACTAAAAATTTTTCATTTAAAGCTATAGCTTCATCAGCATTTAAACCAATTTTTCTATACAACCCTCCCCATCGCAGATCATAGTGATATGGTCGAAAATCGTGATTTCCAGGTATAGTAAAAATCGGACAGATTAGTTCTTGTCCTTTAAGCATTCCTCTCCTTTTTTTTTGAGGTAAATTCAAAATAATTTCTTTAATTATCTTCCAATTACTATACTCATAATCAAAATTTAAAGCTTTTCTTATATCTCTTCGCAATTTAGAGAATATAACAAAATCCACTAAATCCCCTGTTAAAACTATGAAATCTAATTGATTATTTAAAACTCTTTTATTCATTTCCTTTATGAATTTCCTAAAATTATTGTTAGGATTAATGAATCGTTTACTTAATGGTTGTAATGTTATAGGTTTAGATGATTCTTTTTTTTTAAACAAACGTCCAAAAAATGAGAGAGCTTTTAATCCTTGTTGAGCGAATTCAACTAATTTTTCCTGCCGAAAAACTGAGAGCCAATCTTTTACAATTCCATAAATTCTATCATTACGTTCTGCTAAATGCAAGTCTGTGGCATGGATAAATTTAAGTGATCTCCAATTATTTTTAGAAATTACTAACGAATGATGATTAATTCGCTTCCCTTCAAGAGATTTCTCATGAACTATATCAAACATTAGAAAAGTACGAATTTTTAAAAAGTCTATTGTTTCCTCACTTAGAGAGAAATTAATAACAACTTTATAAAATTCTGTTAAATCGTTAAAGATTTTGTATTTTATTAAATAGTTTTGAGGACTACAATAATTTTCATAGTTTAGGTTATCTATTGTTATTGGAGAGGTCTTTTCTACTTTCATTACAATAACTTGAATTCCATCTCCTCGAAACACACGATGCTTTAGTTTATCAATTTTCTTTTTGCTTACAACATCAAATTGTTCTCCTTTCGAATCAGTTATTTTATAACTAATATCTGTTCTTGCAGCTTCCTTTGTTTTTTTCTTCCTAAAGATCTTCTCTGTTAATCTCTTCCAAAAACCTTTCTTCTCTTCTTTTTCAATCTTTGCTACTCGTTTTTTCTTTTCTTGTTCAAGTAATTTCTTTAACTTCCATTTATATTCAAGAATTGGAACGAGTTCTATTTTATGCCTTATAAATTTCTCAAAATTTTTAGGTTCAGAGATATTGCTAACAAATAATATCTCTGTACGAAATTCATTATTTTTTAATCTTCGATCAATATTTAGAATTAATGGGTGTCCCAAGTTTGGGTTAATTAATAGAGCTTGTTCCACTATCATTCATCAATTTTTTTTAAATTTATCTTGAATTAAAGCCTCTTCATATTAAAATTATTGAAACTTAAAAAACTTTTATTTTGAACTACTTTAATTGAAGAATTAAGATAGGTTTACTTTAGATTAGAAATATTTTTTCTAATATCAATGGTTTTTTATTCTTCATTTGCTAAATTGACGAAAATTACGTTATCACCACGTACAACTATGCTTCCCAAGTCTTCATGTTCCTCTCGTATGTTACCATCTTCATCTTGATATTCGAAAATTTGACTCGTTCCCTCAAGATATAGGTTCAAGTGTTCGTCGAATCCACATAAATTTCCACGGAATAAACGATTTCGCTTCACTTTTATTAAAATAACTCTATTTATCGAGTTTTTCAAATAGTCAATGGGTCTATTAAGTCTTCTTTCCATATTTCAAAACTCAAAAAAAAATATTTAAAAAATCTATTAATAATATTAAAAATAATAAAAGTCAATTAAAACCTTTGGTTTTAAGTCTTTTTTAATACTTAAAAAGATCACAAATATTCTATTATACAAATAATGACGAACTAAAGAGATAAGATAGTTTATTGCCATCATCTCTAAATTTTTATTTTATTAAACTTTAATATAATAATATTAATAAGAACAAGTTAGGCCCGTGGCGAAGCATGGATATCGCGGCAGCCTCCTAAGCTGAAGATCATTGGTATGAGAAACCTTTGATTAGAAATCGGGGGTTCAACTCCCCCCGGGCCTGCCATTTTTATTTTTAAACTTTTTAAGCTATTATATTTTTATCACTTTAATGAAAAATAATTATGTAACTAACTTTTCTTATTTAAAAGTTGTAGTTAGGCCAAATTTTCCTAAATTCATCAAAAAATTCTATTCAATCTTTAGGGATCATGGCTCTTTACCTTTAGTTAAGATTTTAGCAATAATTTTAAGATCTGGATTTCCCAAATATGGGGTTAAAAGATATCCTGAATATATGTTAAAATTAAGAGATGGAACAAGATTAGCTACCGATGTTTATGTTCCAAAAGAGGTTTTTAAGAAAAAGAGTAAATGCCCTACAATTTTAGTAAGGTTACCCTATTGGAAAAATAGTTTATGCTTTTTAGGATATGCTTACGCGGCTTATGGGTTTGTAGCGATCATACAAGATATAAGAGGAACAGGTCACTCGGATGGATTTAATTATTACTTATTCACTGAAAGAGAGGATGGATTAGAGACACTTGAGTGGATCTCAAAGCAATATTGGTATAATGGTAAAATTGGTATGGGTGGAGCCAGTTATTTTGGTATAACTCAATTAGCTTTATCATGGGATAATGATTACTTGACTTGTATTGCTCCAGCTATTACTTCCTCATTAAATCTATGGAAAAATAATGGAGGGCTTCAAATTCACGCATTAACAACTTCAATTTATAGAATTATGGTTAATATTACATCACATCGGAATGCTCCTAATGTAGATAAATTAACGAATCTAATGCAAGAAAGGTATTTAAATCCTAAGTATGCATTATTCAATGATCCTCTTAAAAGGAGAACTCGAATTAAGTTATCTCAGTTAAAAGGTAAATCTATTGAAGAAGTCCAAGATCTTCTAGTTGCCTATTACAATGTAAATAATTTTAATCCTTCGAAGCGTAATTTAGGGATATACTTTAAATTTTTAAACAATTTCTTAATAACGCAGGATTTGGATAGAGACACATATAGAATGCCTGGATTCTTAGAGATGGATATTAAAAAATTCTCTCAGCCCGCGTTCATGCTAAGCGGTTGGCAGGATATGTTTTTTGAAAAACAATTAGAAGAATTTTTAGATATTAAAGCTAATGCTACTGGAGTTGCTAAGAAATATTCAAAAATGCTAATTGGTTCATGGGCACATGCAGCAATTGGGCATCCCGAAAGTCTTATAAGTAATGCAGGAATAGCACGATTTTTCAAGGAATTTTTAAGTTTAGCATGGAATAGATATTGGTTGATGGATGATAAGCATACTCTTTCTGATATTGAAAGTCCATCCATTAAATATTGGGTTATGGGTAGAAATAAATGGAGATATACAGATAATTGGCCTCCTAACGAAGTGAAATATAATAAATTATATATTCATTCTAGTGGGAATGCAAATAGTAGAAGAGGAGATGGAAGACTAGATTTTGATAAACCGGTTGAAGAACTACAAGACAACTATAAATTTGATCCAATGAATCCGATACTAACAAAAGGAGGAAGAAATCTAGGGATATTAAAGGGCGCACAAAATCAAAAAGATGCTGAAAAGAGAAAAGATGTACTAGTCTATTCTACTGAACCTTTAGAATATGGAGTTGAAATAACTGGACCAGTAAAAATGATATTATTTGCCTCCTCTTCTGCAAAGGATACTGACTTCATGGTAAAATTAGTTGACGTATATCCTCGAGGAAAAGCAATTAACATTTTAGATGCCGGAATTAGAGCAAGGTATAGAAATGGTGAAGAAAACTCATCATTAATTGAACCTGACAAAGTTTATAAATTTGAGATTGATTTAGGAAACACTTCAAATTATTTTAGAAAAAGACATCGAATAAGAATAGAAATTACTTCGAGCAATTTTCCCAGGTTTGATATTAACTCTAACTTAGGTGGAGAAAAAAGCAATGGAGACTATATCATCGCAGAACAAAAAATCTTTCATAATCAGATATATCCAAGTCATCTTATAATTCCTATAATCATAAAACAAAAATAAATGAGATTGGTTTCCCATTATACTTATTCAATTAAATGACTTATCTACGATTGAAAAAAATATAGTAAAAATCATTTTTTCCTTCGTTCATTCCCTCTGTACATATCGAAGAATTATTCTAACTTAAAGATACAATTAAATATTAGTAAATTTCAACTTTAATCTAACAATCTACAAAAATAAATTAAGATTTAAAGGTGAAATTTTTGTCAAAAAGAATTTTAAGAGTGAATATGAGCAAGCTTGAAACATCATTTGAAGATTTTCCAGGGAGTTATGCCACTTTAGGTGGTCGAGCATTAACTTCAACTATAGTATCTAAAGAAGTTGATCCTATATGCCATCCACTCGGTCCTAATAATAAATTAGTGTTTGCACCAGGGATAGTTACTGGTACTGTAGCTCCCACTTCTGGAAGAATTTCAGTTGGTGGAAAATCCCCATTAACGGGAGGAATAAAAGAAGCCAATGCTGGAACTGACTTTTCACAAAGATTAGCGAGAATGCAAATAGCAGCTATTATTGTAGAGGGGCAACCTAAAAGTGATGATTATCATATGCTTAAAATTTCCATAGATAAAGTTGAATTCATGAACGCTAATAAATATGTTGGAAAAGGATTATATCAGGTGTATAAAGATTTATTTAATGAATTTGGAAATAAGGTAAGTATTTGTGCTTGTGGGATTGCAGGAGAATTAATGGGTGCTGCTTCAGGAATCTGTTTTAACGATCCTGAAGGATTGCCAAGTAGATATGCAGGAAGAGGCGGACTTGGTGCAGTTATGGCATCAAAAGGTCTGAAATTTATAGTTGTTGATGATACTGAAGCCCCTGGAGTTGAGGTTAAGAATAAAGAACTCTTTGATCAAGGCAGAGAAAAATTAAGAAAAGCGCTTACGGAGCATGACGTCACAAAACCGGATGGTGCATTAGCTTCTTATGGTACTGCGGTACTAGTCAACATCATAAATGAGGCACAAGGCCTTCCTCAAAGAAATTTCTCTAGCGGTCAAGATGATAGGGTTGCTAACATTTCTGGTGAAAAGAAAGCTGAAGAAATTAAAAAAAGAGGTGGTACAAGACCTCATCATTGTAATCCTGGTTGTATAATTCGATGTTCAGAAGTATGGACTAAACCTGGTGGAAAGGACCCTGTTGGTGTGCTAGAGTATGAATCTGTATGGGCTTTAGGAGCAAATTGTAGCATTTATAACCTAGATGATGTAGGAGAGCTGAATCGTGCATGTAATGATCTTGGATTGGATACCATTGAAGCAGGAGATGCAATTGCTGTAGCAATGGAAGGGGGTATTGTAAAATTTGGTGATGGTAAAGGTGCCTTAAATTTAATGGATGAAATTCGCAAGAAAACCCCGACTGGGAGAATTTTAGCCAATGGTTGTGCTTTCACAGGTCAGGCATTCGGAGTTACTAGAGTGCCAGTAGTCAAGGGTCAGGGATTACCCGCATATGATCCAAGAGCAATAAAAGGGATTGGAGTTACATTTGCAACAACTCCAATGGGAGCAGATCACACAGCAGGTTATGCAATCGCCACAGAAATTATGGGTGTTGGTGGAGAGGCTGACCCAAGAGATACAAATAAGTCCGAACTGTCTAGAAATCTACAAGTAGCTACAGCTTACGTTGATTCCTCAGGATATTGTCTTTTCACTGCCTTCGCCGTTCTTGATATTCCCGAAGGCTTAGAAGGAATGATACAATCTGTAAATGGCGTTCTTGGTACAGAAGTAGATTTAACCGAGCTAGGAATGAAAGTTATAACAACTGAAAGAGATTTTAATAAAGCGGCTGGATTTACTGCTGCTGATGATAGACTACCAGAATTTTTGAGACAAGAACCAGTAGCACCATCTAATGAAGTTTTCAATGTATCTGATGAAGAGTTAGATAAGGTGTGGGGAGCTTAGGATCTATAAAATATGACGATTTCAGTAAAATTTTTCGGAAATTTAGCTAAAAAAGCATCAAATAAGAAGTCTGATGGAATAAGCCCATTTAATGTTGAGATTGAAGCCAATGGGATTGAAATTATAGCAGATATATTAAAAAGATATTCAATAGAAATAACTGAAACTAGTCATATTTTTGTAAATGGGATCTATGCTGGATTTAGAAAAAGAGTAAAGAATGGAGATAGAGTTGGCATATTTCCTAAAAATATGGGACTATTATACAAATGGTATTTTACGAGAGTTGAAGATGATTGAGGAAATTGATGGTATCTCAGTAATTGTAAAATTTTTTGCTGATTTTAGAAAATATGGACCAGATAAAGCAGAAATAAGCATACCAAAGGGAAGTAAAATTCAATATCTTCTTGAGAAATATAAAATACCTTCAATAAAGAAAAATATAATAATACTTGTTAATGGGGTGCCACATAAAAAGGCTGACGACAAAATTAAAAATGGCGATATAATCGCAATCTTCCCTCCTATCGCTGGAGGTTAATAAGAAAATTAAATTTCTTTTTTATTTTTTCTTTATTTTTTACGTAAATTTAAAAGAATAATATTTTTTTTTATCCGCTGTATTATCACTCTCTATTGTAATTACTTATAAAATATAAAGAGAATCCTAAATACTATTTGCACTAATACATAATAAATCTCATTTTGAGAATTTTTCAAAAAGATTATATTACTGAGAAAAAAGAAGCTGAGCAAAAATTGAAAGAATCAGAAGAACGATATCGATTAATCACCGAAAATTCTAATGACCTAATACGGGTATTTGATAAAGATTTTAATTTCGAATATATTAATGAAGCCAACCACCTCAAACAACTTGGCTATTTAAAAGAAGATTTAATAGGAATGAACGCCAAAATAATAGTTCATCCTGATGAGTATGAGCAAATTGATGAAATGATTAAACAAATGCTTAAGGAAGGAAAAGCAAGAAGAGAAGGAAGAATCAAGCACAAAAATGGCGAATGGAAGTGGTATGATATCTGGGCATCACTAATTGAATTTCAAAAAGATAACTGGAAAGCTTTACTTATTTCAAGAGATATAACTGAAAAGAAAATTGTAGAACAAAAACTTAGGGAGTCAGAAGAAAAATATCGTCTTATTTCTGAAAATATTTATGATCTGATTGGAATTCTTGATAAAAACTTTAAATATGAATTTCTTAACGAAGAAACATTTTTACGTGTTCTAGGGTATTCAAGTGCAGATTTAATAGGAAAAACTGCTTTGAATTTTGTTCATCCAGATGATGTTGAACTTGCTGCCAGAGCTTTTAAAAAGGGTTTTGAAACAGGTGAAGGGACAGCAGAGATAAGATTTAAACATAATAGGGGACATTGGGTATGGCTCGAAGCAAGAGGAAAGACATTTATAGATCAAGATGGACATTTGAAAGCCCAAATAATTTCAAGAGATATTACTGAAAAAAAAGCTATTGCTGATAAAATAAGGAAGAGTGAAGAAATTCTAAGAAAATTCATGGAAGAAAGTCGAGATGGTTTGGTTTTAACAGATACAGAAGGAAAAATTATTGAATGGAGCAAGGGTCAAGAAGAAATCTTTGGAATTAAAAAAGTTGATATTATTAATAAACCAATTTGGGACATTTTTTACCAAATTACTCCCAAAGAAAAACTAAACCAAGAATACAAAATTCAATTAAAAGAGATGATTAATCATGCCATTAAAACAGGGGAAGGACCTTTTTTAAATAATTTAGGAGAGGAAGAAATAGAATTTGCTGATGAAAAAAAAATAGTCCAACAACTCATATTTCCAATAAAATCTAATGGCAGATATATGCTTGGTGCAATAACTAGAGACGTAACGAAATTTAAAGTTGCAGAACAAGAATTAAAAGAATCTGAAGAAAAGTATCGCTCTTTGTTTGAGAATATGACCTCAGGATTTGCGTATCATGAGGTTATTGTAGATGATAACAATAAACCAATTGATTATCGATATATTGAAGTGAATCCCGCTTTTGAAAGGCTTACAAATATGAAAAAAGAGGACCTAATTGGAAAAACCGTGACTGAAGCAATTCCAGGAACAGAAAACGATCCAGCGGACTGGATTGGCAAGTTTGGTAACGTTGGATTAACAGGAATTCCACTAACAGTAGAGGATTATTCAGAGGCAATGGATCGTTGGTATAAAGTTTCAGGATATTCTCCTAAGAAGGGGTATTTTGCTGTCACTTTTACTGATATTACTGATCGCAAGAAAGCAGAACAAAAATTAATAGAATCTGAAGAAAAATTTAGAATTATGGCGGAACAATCATATATAGGAATACTAATAATCCAAGATTACGATATTAAATATTCAAATCAGAAATCAGCTGACATCATAGGTTACGATAAAGAAGAAATTGAAAGTTGGAAGATTAAGGACCTTCTCAAACTTGTTTATGAAGAGGATCAGGAGGAATTCAATGAAATTATTAGAAAAAAATATCAAAATGAAATAAACGTTATAGAAAATTTTCAATTTAGAGCTTTAACAAAATCGGGGGAAATGAAGTGGTTAGAGGTTGATTCGAGAACTATACCTTTCGGTGATGGTTTAGCTGATCTAACCTCAATTATGGATATCACTGAACGTAAAAAAACTGAATTAGAAGTTGCTAATTTAGCGAAATTTCCTTCTGAAAATCCATCAGCTGTATTACGTGTTGATCACGAAAAAATTATTTATGCTAATAAAGCTGCAGAGAATTTATTCGATATTCGTTCAGAAGATAAGCTTCCTAGGATATTAAAGAATTATGTGGAAAACTCATATAATGAAAAAATAGTCAAAAGTTTTGAAATCAACCTAAAAGATAGAATTTTTTCCTTAACTATAACACCTGTTAAAGATGTTGATTATGTGAATATTTATGGAATGGATATTACTGATAGAAAAGTTGCCGAACAAAAAATTATAGATTCAGAGAAAAAATATCGTGATGCGTTTGAACGTGCGAATCTTTATAAAGATTTATTTGCTCACGATATTAACAATCTTCTACAAATTATAAATTCCTCCGCAGAACTCATCTCTTACCAACTCAATGGAGTAGAAAATACTTCGGATATCCAAAATATATCAGAGATTATAAAAAAGCAAGTACAAAGGGGTGCCAAATTAGTATCAAATGTCAGGACGCTCTCTGATCTTGAAGATAAGGATATAGAACTTGGATTATTAGATTCATGCGAAATATTAAAAAGTTCTATTGATTTCATAAACAAGGTTTATTCAGAGGGAGACATAAATATTAATTTCAATTGTAAAGAAGATCAACATTTAGTACGTGCTAATGAATTATTGCATGATGTATTCGATAATCTTTTAATAAATGCTATAAAATATAATGGCAATCAAGATATTGAGATTAATATAAACGTTTTAAAAGAATTAAAAGAAAATAGGAATTTCATTAAATTTGAATTTATAGATAATGCAGTAGGTATCCCTGATGAGAAAAAAAGTATATTATTCAAGGAAGGTTATAGAAAAGAGAAGGGAGCTAAAGGGATGGGGTTAGGCTTGTCATTAGTTTATAAAATTGTGCATAGTTTCGATGGTAAAATCTGGGTTGAGGATAGAGTTGAAGGAGATTATACAAAAGGAAGTAAATTTATTATTCTAATTCCAGAATATTCTTAATAATATAATTTTTTAAGCTAAATACCTTAAAGGTATTCACTTTTAACTCGTGTAAACATTGTAAAGATTAATATTGCAATTCCGGTATATATAAAAAACCAATAGACGCTCAATGTAAAGACTACAAATCCTGTTACTATATTAAGTAAGGCCATTGAAAGGCTCTGGAACATATTTATCGTACTAAGAACTGTTGCTCTATTTTCGGACTCGATTTGTTTATTAATTCCGTGCATAAAAATTAAAAACCTAGGATATCCAAACCCAACAATAACAAAAAGAAAAATAACTCCTAAAATAGGATTTGTTGTTAATCCTAAGGATATAAAAGCTATTCCATTAATGATGTCCACAATAATTAAGAATCTTAATTTTTTTTCAATTTTCTTAAGAATTTTAGGATACAGATATGCAAGTGAAGCGTTTGTTAAATTCATTCCAGAGAGTATAAAGCCCCATATCAATTTATCAACTCCAATTGCAACAAGATATGGTTGATAAGTCCAAAATAGAAGGAAGATCAAGATATTAATAAATATTCTATCAAAACAGAGAATTCTTAATATTTTATTTTTCTTTAATTCCTTAAATCCGTCCTTGATGATGGATAAATATCTTTCTGTTTTAACTTTATTATTGTATTCAGGTTCATGATATGTCAGGGAAACAATAAATGCTCCAATATAAATAATTCCTAAGCAAGTCATTGTAAATTGTAAAGATACATATTGGGCAATAAATGGACCTAGTGGTGCTGAAATAGTAAGGGCAATTAGATTCACCACTCGAATATTTCCCATAACTTTTGGGAGTTTATCTTCCTCACCAGATATTTTTAATGAGCTGTATAAAAATGCTTCATCAGTTCCTGAGATTAAGGAAATGCTAAGTGCCCATAAGGTTTCTGCTATATAAAATAAGAATATATTAGGAATAATACTATACGCAAAAGCTGCCATAATAACTGTTAAAGCAGAGAGCATTAATCCCTTTTTTCTTCCCAAGTAATCTGCAATAGCTCCGGAAGGAATTTCTAATAAAAAAATCATAAACATGAAATAAGATTGCAAAATCATTTGTTCTGGAAATGAAAGACCGCCCCAATCACTCATATAAATAAAATAAACAGCTCTAACAGTATGTATACCTAAAATGAAATGATACAAATATGCTTTGTATATGTTTAGTCTGTATTTCCTCTTATCGTGTTTTGAACTGATAAATTCTTGTTCAGATTTCATTTTATTATGCTTTTATAAGATTTGAACTTCAGAATTTCTATACATCTAATAAAATATGATAATCCTTCATAAT
>JBATUM010000331.1:0-5447 GCA_049671145.1 Promethearchaeia archaeon | reverse complement strand
GGTGAAAAATATAGGAAAAAGTATAGCATAAAAACAACGATTGGTACTAAAAATGAACCTAGATAGTTTGTTAATAATATCATAAATGATAAGATCAGGGAATAACTCATTTCTTCCCTTTGAATATCAGGTTTTAAAATCTTGGATGCTTTGCTATTTTTTTTCGATTCCATTTGGAATAAAATCCTTTTGTAACTTTATTACTTAATTAAGATGCTATATAATTTGTACTTTTACAATGTTTGAATCATTTTTTAAATTACTATGAATCATATAATAATTATCATAAATTAAAAATCTTATTTACAATTTTTCTTTAAATATTTTGTGTCTATATTGAAATATGAGCATTTACGACAAAATTACGACAATATAGCAAATAAAACTTAAATTACAAAACAGTTAAAAATTAAAGGCTTAAATATCATGTATATCATAGAGTTCTTAAATCAGTTTATAACAAGAACAACAAAATTTAATCAATCTCTTAATAAAAACTATACCATAATTTTATATTACATTAAATCATTAAGTTCTAGTTAGGTTAAGGCAGAATAAACTAATATATTATAATTAAAGCCGATAAAATTTAATTTATAATTCTTTTCATAATAATGGAGGAATAGAATGACAGATAATTCGTTCACATTGATAGATTTGTATCCAAAATATGTAATTAATTCAAAAGGTGAAAAGAAAAAATTTGATGAAACAAGTATCGCCAAAGTTTTAAATAAGGAAACCGGACTTGATATGCATATTGCTGAGAAAGTTGCTGAAGATGTAATTAGAAAAATAATCGGCTTTGGAATAGATGAGATTAGAACTAATTATATTAGAGAATTGGTTTGTGTAGAATTAACCCAACGTGGATTAAATAAATATAGAAATCTATTTGCACGCGCAATTAATTTAGAAAATATTTCCTTTAAACTTGACGAAAATTTTATTGAACAATTTAAAGGAAAGCAACCCAAATGGGGTCCTTTAGGGTATATTACTTATAAAAGGACTTATGCCCGAATTATAGAAAAGGAAAATCGAAAAGAAGAATTTTGGGAAACAATTCAAAGAGTTGTTGAGGGCTGTTATTCTATTCAAAAAGAACATTGTATCCAATTAAGTTTGCCCTGGAGCGATGAAAAGGCTCAGAGATCGGCTCAGAAAATGTTTGAAAAGATATGGTATTTTAAATTCTTACCCCCCGGGCGGGGTTTATGGATGATGGGCACAGAATTTATTGCAAGGCACGGCTCTATGTCTTTAAACAATTGTGGTTTTGCATCTACCGAAGATATCAATCGGAAGTATTCCAAAGCTTTCGAATTTGTTATGGATGCTCTAATGTTAGGAGTTGGAGTTGGATTTGATACTAAAGGAGCAGGAAAGATTATAATCAAAAAACCAAAAGAAAACAATTTTAACTTTCAAATTCCAGATAGTAGGGAAGGATGGGTTGAAGCACTTAAATTGACATTGGAAGCATACTTCTTAGGAAAGCAAATTCCTCACTATGATTTTTCGCTTATTCGTCTGGCTGGGCAACCAATAAGAGGTTTTGGAGGAATTGCATCGGGACCAGATCCTTTAAAACAAATGCTACATGAAATAAAGGAAGTTTTAGAAAAAAAAGTTGGGAAACCAATAACTTCTGTCGATATTGTGGATATTATGAATCTTATAGGGAAATGTGTAGTTGCTGGAAATGTAAGACGAAGTGCAGAGATCGCATTAGGAGAACCGACAGATTTAGAATTTGTCACATGTAAACAGGATGAAGAAAAATTATACTCTCATAGATGGGCAAGCAATAATAGTATCTTTGCTGTAAAAGGGTTAGATTACTCCTTTATTGCTAATCAAATAGTAGTAAATGGTGAACCTGGAGTTTTGTGGTTAGAAAATGCAAAAGCGTATGGAAGGATGGGAGACCCTCCAGATCATAAAGATAAAAAAGCGGCAGGAGTAAATCCTTGTGGAGAACAAACCTTAGAATCATTTGAACTTTGCTGTCTTGTGGAGACTTTTCCATCGAACCATGATTCATATGAGGAGTTCCAAGAAACATTAAAATATGCGTATCTTTATTCTAAATCAGTAACATTAGTAAATACACATTGGCCTGAAACTAATGCGGTAATGCTTAAAAATAGACGTATGGGAATCTCCCAAACAGGAATAATTGAGGCTTTTATAAAACATGGTAGGAGAAAGGTGCTTGATTGGTGTGATCTAGCTTATACATATATAAAAGACTTAGATGAGGAGTATTCAAATTGGTTATGTATTCCAAAATCAATTAAATTAACAACTGTAAAACCAAGTGGTACGGTGAGTTTACTTCCTGGAGTGCCCCCAGGAATTCATTATCCACATTCTGAATATTACATCCGCAGAATACGGATATCAAAAAACTCCGATTTGATTGAACATATTAAAAATGCCGGTTATAAAGTAGAAGATGACTCTTATTCTCCTAATACCGTAGTTGCTGAATTCCCTGTCCATGAAGAGTATTTTGATCGTTCCAAAAAGGAAGTTTCAATCTGGGAGCAAGTAGCTAATGCTATAGATTATCAAAGATATTGGTCCGATAACCAAGTATCCATAACGATAACTTTCAAACCTGAAGAAAAACAAGAGGTTAAACGAGTATTGGAGTTTTGTGAAGATAAATTAAAAAGTGTTAGTTTCCTACCATTAAAAGAGCATGGATATAAGCAACCTCCATACGAAGAAATTACAAAAGGGAAATATGAAGAATTAGTAGCAAATTTAAAACCCCTTGATTTAGACGAAACAAAAGATCGTGCCATAGGAGAAAAGTTCTGTGACACTGAATTTTGTGAAATTCGTTTTTAGATCAAAAACTTGAATGGATTTACTTTAAAGAATAAAATTTTTAATTTGAAATTACTTTTTTTGATTAATAAGAATTTAGAGAAAAAATTAAAAGCAATCCAAGAAAATTTATTTTTATCAGAAAAGAATTTTTACAACAAAATTTCAAAATAAGTGATTTTTAATGGCTGAAGAAGATCCTATTGAAGAAATAGAAAAAATGGCAGAGAAGAAATCAAAAAAACCTCGAACTGAAGCTAGGTCTATTCCAAAGGGGAAAGAAAAGGCTAAAAAAGCTACAGCAGAAAAGGGAAAGGCAGAGGTACCTGCTAAACCATCGCAAATTGTATTTAAAAAATTTAAAGTAAATTTTTGGAGAACACGTTTACATGATGAAGAGATAGGTATACATCAACAGCTTAAGTACCAAGCAAAGACTCGGTGGTTCAGTAAGAATTTTGACATAGAGGGAGTAATAGAAGAAGATGATGAAAAGAAGTATATAATAGCTTTTAATAAAGAACAGTGGGAAGAAGGCGATATAGAAAAGAGAAGACTAGTGTGTCGTTATTTTACAATTATGGAAGAGACTATGGAGGCTGCACCTAAAGGAGGAAATTTCAAAGGTGGCGTTGAATTAAGCGTTGCTCATTCTTTAATACAGAGTTATGAAATTAAACATGCAGCGCCAGTTTTTTTCTTTCAAATACCAGGTACAATAAACTTAATACGATGTAATAGAGGGTGGAGATTAGTAGGTACGCGTTGGACTTTTCCACTACTCCCTGAGGACAAAGAGGATGAATTACAAGTGGTTCGAGCCAGAGGTGTGGTTGGACCTGGAAGAAATTACAAGATATATATAGGTAAAAAACTTATAGCGCGCGTGGACGGGAAGCCAATACAAAAAGAATTTGAAATAGAATTCTACGATCAAGTCTACGCAAAAGATAAAACTTTTCAGAGATATATGATTTTATTCGGATGTGCCTGCAATTTTATGCATGAAGCTGAGAAAACGATTAAAAGGCTCTACAAAAAAATGAAGAATACAGGAAGTTCACCATATAAACCACCAAAGCAAGAATTAGACTTATTTAGGAATCCAAGAATGATGCGTAGATAAAATAATAGAGAAATTATAAAAAAATTTTTTTATTTTTATTTTTTAAACATTAGCTTAGCATTTGTTTTTTCCAAGCTGTATAGCCCTTAGTTTCTTTTCCTCTATAAATCGCTTTTTTACCAATTTGTTTTTCATAGATTCGTTGGAGAGTGTCTTCATCAGCCTCTTTTAGTTCTTCTTTTTTAATTTCTTCTTCTATCTCATATTCCTCTTCTATACGTTTGACTCTTTTCAATACAGCAAATACTGCATGATTCCAAAGCACAAATCCTAAGTAAACTATACCTATTATTACGAGCATTAGTATTCCAATAAATAATACCCATTCTCCAGGATTGAACTGAAGGACAAATACCCATAGTTGCGCAACCCAGTTCCATAGGAATGAAGGGACGATAACTACAATGAAGGTTATGAGAAAAATATAAACACTTATCAAAGCAACAGCAACAAGTAATCTAAGAGTCGCATAATCTTCGTATTTTTTGGCCAGCACTCTATCTTTGAACATTCGTTGACATAATCTCAATATTCCTCCTCGGAATAATATGTAGAACAATACCAGCAGAAAAAGATGGCCAACAATAATCCCTACGATAATAAGGGCTACGACTCCAGCACCTAAACTTGCAATTTCATCCCAAATTCCTTCTTCAATTAACCAAAATATGATCATTAACCATATACCAAGGATTGTAATAACAGCACCTATAATTATAGCATAATAAATCGTTCTAGCAATACGTAAATCCCATGTACTATATTCATCTAATGGATCGGGCGCTCTTAATGGTGCTTTTCTAGGTTTTCGTGGCATAATTATCTCAACTTAAATTATTTTTACATTTTAAATTAGAATTTCAAAATTCTATTATTTTATATTTTATTTTAGTTTATTTGAATATTTTTCCTATTTAAATATTATAGGATTGATAAGTTGTTATTTTTCATAGGGGGCTTTTAAAATACTATGGCAGTATGGGCATTTTTTAGCATCTTGTTTTACATCTTCACCACAATATGGACAGAAGGTTTTATCCTCAGTATCTTCTTCCTCTTCTTCTTCAATTTCTACCTTTTCTTCCTTCTTTCTTCGTTTAATTTCCTTTCCTGCTTTTTTGAGTACTTTTTCTTTAGCAGTTAAAGGGATAGCCTCTTCCTCTTTTTCTTCTTCTGTTACAAATGGTTCTTTTGAAAACTTCAATTGTGAGAAGCATGTTGGACAGTAAGTTTTTTGTTTATTAGCATAATAAATTGCGTAAATGAGAGCCGCTATTCCTACTGTAGCAACAATTACTATAATCCAAACTGTTTTTTTAGAGGTTTCCAATGGTTTTCGTACAGGATTATCTATTTCTTTTTTACAAACGCTACAATATGCATGTCGAGTCATAATATTTCATCTCAAAAATTTCGAGTATGTTATTTTAAATAATAGATTATTTTAATTAAAAAAGTCTTTTAAACCTATAATATATTG
>JBATUM010000330.1:0-8490 GCA_049671145.1 Promethearchaeia archaeon | reverse complement strand
GTTTATTTTCGTCGGAATCGGGCATGGACTGAAACAACTAAAATTTTAGATTAAGTACTTACTAATTTAATAACTTTTTTATAATTTAATTTTTGATTTTTTGTTTGAATTATCTTTTAAGAAGAATTATGATGATTTAGGTATTTATTTGTTAATAGATTTTTTACAAATTATTCTTCTTTTGATTTTAGGTTTCTTTACAGGAACAGTTCCTGTATTATTCCAAGCATTGGCTAACAATGCAAAATCTTTATTAATTTGATAAAAATGTAAAGAATTATACATAAAAGAAAATACATTAATAATTATCATTTAAAATAGTTCACTATGGATAAAAATAAAATAGTTTTTTTGAAAAGCTTATCAATCTTAGATAGAGCATTTGCTTTAAAAGTTCGCGACAATCCTAAGTATGATAATCATCCATTAATAGATAAAATTGCAATTGATAAAGCAGTTGAAAAGTATGGTAATAAACTACTCTTTTTAAGAGATAAAAACTATGGAGCTAAGTCAAAAATTGATGTAAATATTGAAGGTCATTTTTTAGCACAGAACATACCTGAAGTTCCGTCTATTGTTATTGATGAGTTATGTACTGAAAGAGTGTTACTTAAGACTTTGAATAATAATAATATTACCCATATTGCGTTAAGTGCTTACGCTACTGGGTTAAATAAGACAATTGAAATAATAAAAATAATTCAATCAGAATTTAAAGATATAGAGTTATATATCGGAGGAGTTGGAACTGTTTATCCGGATTTACAAGAATTGGTAAAACCAAGAAATATTTGTAGCGGCAATGGGGTCAATTGGCTCCGTGAAAAATTTGGTTTGAAACCAATCCATCCTGGTGATTTTAAAATTCCAAGAATTTATGGAAAATTTGCTGGATTTCCAATCTCAGTTAAGGTATCCTATTTTATAAGTCAAATAGGTTGTCCTTATAATTGTGATTTCTGCATTACAAGCAATTTTTTAAAACATGAGCCTTTTTCTGATCATAATAAAATTATAAGTTTTTTAAAAGATCTAAGTTCTAATTCAGGAAAAGACATTTTTCTTTATATAAGTGAGCCTAATGCTTTTTTTCCGTTACCTACATGGAAAAACGTTTTCAAATATTTTGAAACAAATCCAAAAAGTATTGATAATAATATTTTCTTAATTTTTCCCGGTTCTTTATATCATATAAATAAATTTGATCTTGAAAGAATTCAGAAAAATTCCCCGTTAAAATTTTTTATCATGAATTATGGAATTGAAAGTACACTAAAAGGGAACTATATTAAAAATAAAGGCGAACCTAAAAAAGTAATTGAAAGACTAAGCAATCTTGGAATCATTACAATACATACTTATATTATTGGATTACCTTTTCATACAAAAAAAACAATTAATCTGGAGATTAAAAATAATTTAAAATATAATTCAGATATAATTTCTGTAAACAATTTTAAGCCTATACCCAAAACCCCGTTATATAATCAATTAAAATTAAAAGATCGCCTCTATGATAGAACTTTACCTCCTGAGTTTTTATATGCCATTGGATTTCTTCCTTTTAATCATGAATATGTAGGAGGTGGATTTAGGATTTTAGAATATTTGTTCAAAGCTTATTATGAATGGCAATTAAAAAGTTATGACAGATATGATATTTTAGCAAAAAAATTACTAGATCTGTTTGCTATTTCAAATTCTCGAAAAATTAAACGAGTTGCTGAACTGATAATGAAAATAAGTAAATAAAACCTTATGATAATATAATAAATGTTTGAAGGATATAAAGTTATTAATAATTTCGTAGTTTTGAGGGTAAATGGTAGTAGTAAAAAAATTTAAAAATCTCTTATTCACATAATTAAGTTTATATACAGAATTGTATAAACTATATACATCAAATTATTTTAAAACATTAAAGTATAAATTCTAAAATATATAGAAATGTGAGTAAAAATGCTTCCAAATTGGCTCAGAATTCTTATTTATATAATTCTTGCAATTGGCGCAGTATTAATTGCATTAGGTTTTGTGTGGTTTTTTGCATTTGCTGAGGTTTTAACAGGCTTTATTTTTTGGATTTCAGCAGGAGGAGTTCATGCAGCTGTATATTATCTTATTCTAATTGGAATAAGAGCGACTCGTGGGAGATCAAATCCAGAGGATCGATGGTCTATTGAAGGTCAAGATTGTGCAATATTTTTTTTAATTGTGCTAAGTGTGTATCTTACTATATTTACTGTAAATAGTATAATTCTATAATTTTTTCAAATAATTTTATTTTTTTTTTTAAAAAAGAAGTTAAAACGTTTCAATTATTTGAATTCAGCTTCTATTTCAGTATTATTTATAAATAAAAGTTAAATATTCAGTTATCCTAAAAATATTTAATACTACTTTTTTTATATGTGAAATCTTAAGATGCTTACTCCTGAAGGCTGGTTTAATGGGATATCAGCAACAATTTCTTTGTCAATTGCTTATATACTTGGTTTAAGTCTATATTATCATGCAAAAAAATCAAAAGCTAAACTTTTATCTCTTATGGGATTGAATATTTTCTTAGTAGGGTTTTTCTGGCTAACAAGACTTTTGGATTTTTTAACCATCCTTTTTGTAGAAGAGAATTTTACTACTATAAATAATTGGATTATCATGGCCATTTTAACTTGGATGTGGTCGCCTCTTGTTGTGTTATTATCGATGTATATTGGTGCCGAACTTATGATACCTAATAAAAAAAAGTATATTGCAATTATTTTTTCAATTATGTGTATAGTATGGGTATTATTAATTTCAATTAATCCCGTAGGTTCATTCGATTTTATACCTCCTGTAAATCCCGGAGAGGATTTAGCCATAATTAGGACTGCACAAAATTCCTTAGCAATATTTCTATTGTACTTTTTTCAAATCTCAGGGGTTGCTTTTTGCGGATTTGGTTACCTAATAAAAAGTTTTAAATCAAAAGAAATTTTAAAAAAAAAATTTATGTATTTATCAATAGGATATTTCATATTCTCATTGTTTCCTTTTATAGGTAATCTTATGCCTGATCCTTTTACTACATATCTTATTAGTAGATTAGGTATGGTAACTAGTTTTTGGTTTTTTTATTCAGGTTTAAAAGAAGAACCAATTAAAAGAGTGAAAAAAGAAAAGTATGAAAAAGAAATCAAAGTTGAAGAATCCTTATTTAGATTATACGAAAGACCTGAGCAGATAACCCAAGAAGAAATCACATACCTTAGAGAACAGAAGATTTGTTTAGTTTGTAAAGGGGAGGTTTTGAGACTAAGCTATATTTGTCCGAATTGCAATGCCCTTTACTGTTCAAATTGTTCTGAAGAATTGAGCAATTTAGAGAATGCTTGTTGGATGTGTAATACTCCTTTTGATGAATCGAAGCCCACGAGACCATTCAAGAGAGAGAAGGAAGAAAAATTTGCTGAAGAAATTGAAAAAAGTCTGTGAATTATTAAAAGTAAATTACTTCAAAGTGAGGCATTAATATCACCCAACTTAGAATCAGTAGAGGGCTGTTAACAGTTCTCGAGCATCTGAAAGATCTTCGGCTACATCGAAGCAATCTAGCGCGATTGCTTCTTCAATAGCATTATTATAAGCCCGTATTGCCCTGTCATACACATCGCTTGCATTTTCTCCCGCTTCGATTGCAAAATCAATCTCGGAATCGCTTTCAAAAAACATATCTTTATATGAATCAATTACCCAATATCTACCAGAATACCCGAAGAATGCTTTACAACCTTTTTTAATAAAATCTGGTCCTAAACTTTTAGCAGTATGACATGAATATAAATGGATAATTTTATTTTCAACTTCTTTAGGATCGTAGTAACTACCCCCAAATAATGGACACTTTTTTTTCCAGATATAATTTTTGTCATTCCCTAAAAAGTAAGACCCTTTACCATGACCTGAGGCAGTAATATATTCTAGTGGAGGTTTTATTGCTTCCGTTTCAACTTTAGGTCGAATTGCGTCGTTACGTTGCAAAGTAGTTAATGAACTTAACTTTGGATATACTTCTCGATTGCGGTAATCACACATTGATCTAGTAGGATGATCATAATAAGAATCAATACCAAGTTTCGTCATAACGTTAACACCCCTTTCTCAATTCTCCTCTTTGCCTCTTTTAAGACAATAAGTATCTCTCCACACTCCTTTTCAACTAAATCCTTTCCTATTTCGGACGCTTTTTTTATTTCTTTTAAAGCACGATCATAATTGATTCTTTCATCACCTTCTTTATAATTTTTTATGTATTCGCCTACAATATCACGTTGATATTCTTCTCCTTTTACATTAATTCTATCAATAGCAATTTCAGATCTTTTTTTCCAACTCATTTTAGAAAAATCTGGTTCAAAATCCATATCGATTAATTTTCTTAGGGTCACTTTTTCATTTTTTTCATCAAAACCAGCAGTCATCTCTAACTGTACATTCATATCTTGTGTCTTCGTCTTTTTAGTGTTATTGAGAATTAGTCTCATTTTTTTTCTAAAATTTTCTTCCCATTCACTATCTATTAGTTTTTTTGACATTCCTTCGATCACATTCTTATGTAAAATCTTAAATTAGATTTATGCAAATTGGTTTTTATATTAAATTAGGATCATAAATCCAAATATATACTTTTATTTAAGTCTTTACACAAAAGTCTAATATTAACAATACTAGTATTAATACAAAACCATTATTAATATTAAATTTAAAAAGAAAAATATATTAAATCTGATAAAGATTTAAGTTAAAATATTGAAATTCAAACAATATTAAAAGGTGAAAAATCTATTAGAGTATCCGTGGAAGATTCCAGAACTGGTAAGTTAATAAAACTTGATGTTAAAGAGCACCACCAAATTGAGCGTATTATCGATATTGTTATAAAGCATATGGGTGTTATTAGTGTGGAGCAACGGTCATATACCTTAGTGCTTCATGACAAGGAATTACCAAATGCCATAACGATTGAAGAAGCTATCCATAAGTTTGGATTAAAAGAAAATGATAAATTAGCTTTATGGGCTAGAGTTATTGGTGGATATTTTTATTAAGTTTAATCATCAATTATGATTATGTCTTTATCGTCCTCATCCTTCAATTCCCTATTATGATATTGGTTTTTTAAGGCTTCAATGTCTATATTTTTAAAAAATTCTGCTGCTTCCATGCACAGATTATAATTCAGGGGGTCGTCTGGATTTGGATCTTCTAATAATTTTTCTAATGCTTTCACAGTGGTCTCTAGATCAGACAGTCTTGACCATTGTTTTAGAATATTTAAACAAATATAACCTGTGCCTGGATCTATGGAATTAGGTAATTCAACAGGATGAATATTAGGATGAAAAATATTGGAATACCAAGCAAAATCTATACCACCAGGGTAAGGGAAAGACCGATTTAGTTTAAAAAGAATTCGATGAGAAGTTTTAGGTATTAAATTTTGAGGATTTGCTATTTCTCGAATAAATCCTAATGCTTTTAATGTAACTAAGAACTCAACATTATTTTCTTGCCATATTATTGAATCTTTTTCAATAACCCTTAATCTTTCCAGACTTTTAATCTCGTTATTTATTCGATCCTTCCAGATTTCTAGTGGTAATTCAGGCATATCTAATCTTAATCTTAAACTTTAAATTATTTAAATATATAGATACTTATTTTGATTTTTTATATGAGCATATCCAACAATTAGGATCTTTTATTTTCTCAATAATATTAAATTGATTTGTAAGACCATTATAAATTAATTGTTTTCCAATTAAAGGTTCACCAATTTCATTATCCCAACTTTTTTTCTCTTTAAAATAATCGTTACCAAGTATAAATTTTAAAACTTGTTGAGATTGAATACCTCCAATTATTGCAGTTGTAGTAATAATAGTAGCTATTTTTCTTGTTGTTTCACCATCTTCAGAATCAATTTCTTGGCCCGTACACGAAAATCTCTTCCACATTAAATCTAAATCGGTACCAGTAATTCCACATTGTAGGCAAGCAGCTTCTTTTACCTCAGAATAGACAGTTTGGATAGTTCCAAAATGGCCATCAATCCCAGAGTCAATAAAAGGGGTGTTATAGTAGTAAGCATAGTTATTTGCCTCAATTCGAGCTTCAATGTTATCCAAACAAGAGCAAATAACGTCACATTGCTTATAAAGAGTTTTATCTATTTTATTCAATTCTTTTTTTATGGCTATAATCTCAACATCCGGATTTAAAATCCGAGAAGCATCTTTAACGATATCAACTTTATATTCCTTTTTTTCCGCAGTTTTTTCATTGAAAAAAACACAGCGATTTAAATTAGAGGGTTCTATAAAGTCGTAATCAACCAGATAAATTTTACCTATCCCTGTTAAAACTAAATTTTTTACGAGTTCATTCCCCGTAGCTCCAGCGCCAATTATCATTACGCTAGCATTAGAAATCTTATCTTGATCCCAACCTTTAATACGTTTCTGGCGATCATATTTATCTGAATCAAAGGAGTCTTGACCTATGATTTTAATCTCTTGTTCTTCCTTAATATTATTCATAATTTATCTTTAACATTTTCAATTTATATCATTTAATTTTTAGATATAATTGCGCTGCTAATAGTTTTATATTTTTTATTGGAAGATGTATCTAATGTGTAAAAGTCGTAGGTATCTTTAATAGGATCTATAACCAAAGCTACTTGATAACTTTCGGGAAAAAAGTGTTGTTGAGTCTTCAAATCAGTTGAGGATAAAAAACAACCTAAATCGGGATGAGAATGCCACCAACCAACAATCCATAAATTTGTATTTTTTTTATTTTGTTTTAGTTTTTGAAATTCTTTATCATACTTTCCGGCGGTTCCTTCAATTTGGGCAAATGATACCTTATGGCTATAGAATGTTCCTTCTATGAATATTGTATCTTCTATGATAATATACATTTGTTCTTTCCATTTATATATCAGTCCAATTAAATAACCAAATATTTCATTTTCATAACTTTTACAAAGATCCTTAATCTCATTTAGCACACTTTCATAGATATATACCGGGAATACAAAGTCTTTATTAATAGTCATAATTCCTGCCCTAATTTTTATTAACCGTTGATATTATTTAAAATTGAAATCGTTAACATCTCTTTAATAGTATTGAATATTTTCTCTTTAGAGAGATCTTGAATTGCTGAAAAGCTAAAAGTCTTAACGCCAAACATTTCTTCGATCTTTTTTGAATCAATTGCCATCGCTTTCTTATCTTGGAAATTTGCTAGTATGAAAAAATTTGATCTTTGTACTTTATTCTTTAATAAAGAAAACAATCTTTGGGTTCGCGCTAAATTTGTCGCTCCAGAATTTGTAATAATACAAATAATATCTGCTGAATTTAACATTTCTTTATATAAATCTGAATAATTAATTAGGTTGTTTAAATTTATTGCTCTTATGACACACTCCTTTATTCCTCTTAACTCTGACAATTTAATCTGTTTACAAAGAATTTCATTCATATTATCATCTAATTCTATGATCGTGTCTGTTGGAAGCAAATTCATTAATGTTGTCTTTCCAACTCCTTTCTCTCCTGTCAATATTATATTTGGCGGAATGTAAATATTTTCGTCTACAAAGTCATCGAAATTATTAAAGACACTAACAAGACCAGTCCAAGTTTCTAAATAAGGACGGTATCTCTTTATAAACTCCGTTTTCATTAATTTTAAATTTTTTTTCGCGCTTTCTTCTAAATCATCCTTATCAATGGCGATAACAAAAATACATTTAAATTCATGAGAATATGAGTAAACCAGTTTGAAGTTCTTAAAGATTAATGATTCAATTTTACCACCTTTAATTTCTCTCGCAAAATCACTTACAGCAGTAATATATCCGCTAATTACTTCATCATCTTTATCCATCTTGTGAAAAAAATCTTTAGTATAGCAAAGAATGCCTCCAGGTCCTATGATAAAGATTTTTGAGATCAAATTATATATTTCTCTATCTACACATTTGTAATTAATTTAATAAATGATATTAGAATTAATTAAAGTGTTTGTAACAAGACTCGTAATTAATAATACAATAAAATTAAATTTCTATCGTGATTAAATAAGTGAACGAGAAAAAAAACAAAGAGAAGCTTAAAGACCACCAACCAGAAATATTAGACGTTGAGGTCAAAGAAATTCCCGAGCAAAAACCGCCTAATGATAAAATCATTTCTTATATTCTAAATAAAAAAAATAAAAACATCTTGGATAAAAAATAACATAATCTCGAAAAGTAAAGAATATAAATCGAGAAAATAAAATAATATTTAATTTTAATATTTTTAACATTAATAGGGTGAAAATAATAGAGAATGAAGTAACCTTAAAGGATCAAATGAAGAAGTTCTTAATAAAAGGGCTTTACGGTTTTAATACGATTATTTTGGTTGGAATGGGTAGACGTTTAGG
>JBATUM010000329.1:0-2646 GCA_049671145.1 Promethearchaeia archaeon | reverse complement strand
TATTAAAAGAAAAATAGAAAAGTTTTATATTTTAAGAAATAAATATGTTAATACAAGGGTTATGAAATAGGTGAAAAAATTAATAACTACTAGTGCCTTACTGGGATTCTGGTAGCATTTTTACAGGTATTTCATATATCCCTACAATATAGTAAAACTTTTTATTTATAAACTTAATGATTTTTATTCATAAAATTGTTGAATATCTGGGCTATATAAATAAATCTTTTATTGATAATTAGTATTAAATAATCAATAGATCTGAAATTTTATCAATATCTCCAAGTTGGTTGTATTACTAAAAGAAAGAGAGTTTTAAAATATAAAAGAAATAATACGTTTAAGAAACATAGAAGATTTCAAACTACGATGTAATGTTTAAGAACTTACTTGGAAGTTCACTAATTCTTCTGCATCAATAACCTTTTTATAGAGGGTATCTAAGAATCCATCAAAATTCTTTTTAGTATATTTAATTTTTAACATCTCACTTAGTAAATGAGGAATGTCATTTTCATTCTCGTAGATTGATATGATATTTATCTTACTTTCTTCATTTAATTGAAATATAGCATCCCATTCCTCTTTCACTCGTTTAGAGTTAAGTGAATTCTCTGAAAAAAATAAAATAAATATTTTACTTATATTGGTAAAACCCTGTGTATCGCTAATTATACCACCACTATTATCAATGTTCCAGAAAAATACTTTATTTATTTTAGGATAAGCTTCCAAATGATTAACAATTTCGTGGATTTGGTAATATTCCGAATCTACAGCATCGTAGCTTAAGTAAATGTTAAAACTCTCAGAAAAAAACTTAAGAATTTCGTATAAGTTGAAATAATAAGTGTACAAATCAGCTGGGGTCTCAACTTTTTTTTTGAGATAAGCTTTAAATGTCGTTAAGTTATCAAGATTGTTTCCAAGAACCTCTTTATTATTAAACACGTTTGAGAAAATCTTTTGCCAATTATCATCTTTAGAAATAATTGAAAAGTAATGATTAAGTTCTAATGCTTCTTTAAATTGAGATTTAAGTTGAGAGGATTCCACTGGTATAGTCTCAATTTTATTTTCAATATAAAATCGGATATCATTCGGTAAGCCCTTTTCCCACCAATCATCCTTATAATATTCTTCAAGTTTTTCTAGAAGAAAATCACTCAGATCCTCTTTAAATTTTTTTAAATCCTTTTTAGCCCTAGATATTTGCCTTGTTATGTATTTTATTCTATTTTTTTGTTCTTTATCTATACTTATCTTTTGAATAATTGGCAAAGTTCTTAATGATTTTGGAAGTATTCTTAATTTATTCCCTTTCAAATCAATTTCTTGTAGTAACTTGAGTTTATCCATAGATTTTGGAAGAGATAATAGTTGGTTTCTCTTTAAACATAGTGATTGTAAAGCCTTTAAGTTACAAATTGATTCTGGAAGAGTTGATAAATAATTATGATCTAAATATAAAAATTTAAGGGAATGAAGATTACCTATTGATTCTGGAAGATATGTCAATTTATTCGACGTTAGATCTAATTCTTTTAGTAAAACAAGGTTGTCAATTGATTCTGGAAGAAAAGTTAAATAGTTTGACCCTAAACACAGAACTTCCAGAGATTTTAAATTTGAAATTGACACAGGTATAACATTTAATTGATTATTATCTAAATAAAGGTATTTAAGAGCTGATAAATTACTTATTGATTCAGGTATCAAATATAGCTGATTATATCTTAGATCTATTTCTTCTAGTGAAGTAAGGTTGCCTATTGAATCTGGAAGCAAAGATAAACAATTATGTCTCAAATCCAATTTTTGAAGCGATTTAAGGTTTTCTATGGATTTTGGCAATTCTTTTATTTGGTTTTTTAATAAACATAGATTTCGAAGCGAGGTAAGATAACATATTGATTCTGGAAATATTGATAGTTGATTATAACTTAAATTCAGTTTTTGAAGAGATGAGAGAAATTTTATAGATACTGGGAGTGTTTCTAACCCATTATTAATTAAGGATAGTTCTTTTAGTAATGATAGTTCACCAATAGAATCAGGTAAACTAGTCAGATTATTACCATCTAAAATTAATTTTTGAAGTGATTTTAATTTCATTATAGAATCGGGAAGACTTATTAGTTCATTACTCGTTAAATCCAATTGCTTTAACTTCTTAAGCCTTGTTATTGGTTCTGGAAAGATATATAACTTATTTCCTTTTAAAATTAGTCTTTGAAGCGATTTAAGCTTAGATGTTGATTCTGGAAGGATTCTAAAACTATTATTCCCTAAATCCAAAGTTTGAAGCGCCTTAAGGTTTCCTATTGATTCTGGAAGAGTTGTAAGTTCATTTCCCACTAGATATAGTTCTTTAAGAGATTTAAGACATGTTATACAATCAGGAAAAGTAGATAAGCAGTTAAATAGTCCTAATCCTATTATATTATCATCATGGAGCACAAATCCTAACGAATTTCGTTTAACTCGTTCAATTTGCGGAATAGGTTTACCAATTATATTTTCCAATTCATATAGAACTTTCCAGTCCCCACTTTTTACAATTTTTACCTCATTCATAAAAAGTAACTTTAGATTTCTCTTTCCCTGTATATGTTTATTTATTTCAATCTTTTATATATGTTTTAT
>JBATUM010000328.1:0-2870 GCA_049671145.1 Promethearchaeia archaeon | reverse complement strand
CCATAAGTTATTGCATTTTGAAGATTTCCCTCTATAGTAAGATCCCCTGCCATATAAGCACTAGTAGAATCAACTTCACCTTGCATCATACTTCCCATGATTTCATACCTACAAGATAGGGTATATGAGGGATCATCAACTTCCCCTTCCCCATATTCGAATTTCCCGCCACCTAATTTAACCCAGCATTTTAAATCTGGTTCGCTAATTACAATTTGAGCAGAAAATTCATCAATATCTTCTAATTCTTCTTTTAATTCTTCATTTTCTAAAGAAAATTGTTTGATGAATTCATAAATTTTAAGTAAATTCTCAGGTTTTTCACCAACTTTTTTATTATCATACATATCTTTTATTTCAAGTGCTAATTGTACATCAACCATATACTATTTCATCTCTCTTATCATTTTTTTAATTTTAAATCTCAATTTTAAAGATATTAATTAATCCTTTCTATTATATTTAATAGTATTCTTACAGTTCATTTAAAAATCAAAAATATTGGACTCCCTTATTTTTATTATTTTATTAAAATATATTGGATATAAAATTCGCTGATTGCTAAAAAATGACTATTGAAATTTTAAAGTCGGTAAATAAAAGAAGGGAAAATAGATTTTTTGAAAATTTGTGGATAATTGAGAGAAAATCTGGTATTTGCCTTTTTAATAAAAATTTCAAATATCTTAAAAAGAAACACCTCTCTATTGATTTAATATGTGGATTCCTTTCAGCAATCTCTATGCTTGCTTCAGAGGCTTTTGCGGAAAATATTAAATATATTAAGCTCTCAAATAGCAAATTATACTTTAAATATACCACGAATTTCTTGTTTGTATTATCCATCCAAAATGAAAATCGATTTAACTCTCATAAAATTAAAACTCTAATTAATGATATTTCAGATCTGTTCGTTTTTTATTATGATAAAGATTTCGAAAGTTGGGATAGAGATATTCGTCAATTTAAAGCTTTCTCTAAATACTTAGCAAATATAGTTTATTAAATGTATATTCTAAGTTTAATACTTTTAAAAGTTGATCTTTTTGTAAAAATGAAATAAAACTTGAATCCATCTAATAAAATTTTATTTTGTTCTGATATTACAAAAACTATACTTTAATCAAACTTTTTATATCTAAAATTACATAGATAACATTATTGAGGAATTTAGTGATAATTTAACATTACATTAGTTAAATAGTAGTTGTGTTGAAACTATGCCCAAACCAAAAGTTTGTAAAACAATTATCGCGGGAGATGGAGGAGTTGGAAAAACATCATTTTTGAATCGATTAGTCTATGATTATTTTAGTGATGGTAATGAATTGACGAGAGGTGTTGATTTTTATTCAAAAATAACACAAGTTAATGGTACAGAATTTAATTTTATTATGTGGGATTTTGCTGGTCAACACCAATTCAAAAAAATACTGGATGATTTCGTTGATGGTTCAATAGCAGCGTTTATTTTATTTGATCTTACTCGAATTAATACTCTTGAAAGTGTATATGAATGGATAAATAAATTAAAAGCATTTGGAAGAATTCCAATTATAATATTAGGAACAAAGTATGATCTAATAGATCCTGATACATGTACTTCATTGGATGATTATATTTCAGATATTACTGTTTGTTACGAAAATGTAATTGAATATTTGAAAATTTCATCTAAGACAGGATTTAATGTAAACCAAGCATATGATTTATTGATTAAGAATTTAAGTAATTTTTAAAAAATAAGAATATTTTTGAATTCTTTCTTAATAACCGTTCTTAACAAAAGGAAATCTCGAAAAAAAAAGCAAAGAAATAACTTTAGAGTTAGAAACTATTTATATATAAATTAAACCCTTACGATCCATTCAAAAATATCTTCGATATCCAATCTCTGAATTCCAGTTAATAACTCATAAAGCTTTCTTGTTATCTCACCTGGTTTTCCTTCACTATAAATTCTTTTTTTATCTTCAATTACAACAGACTTAATTGGGGTGATAACAGCAGCAGTGCCTGCGCAAAATGCTTCTGAACAAGCATCTTCAAACAATTCTTTATATGAAATATCTCTTTCTTCGGTTCTCATCCCCAATTTCTTTATAGCGAGTTCTAAAATTGATTTTCGTGTTATACCTGGCAGTATTGTGCCACTTAATTCGGGGGTAACTAATGTTCCATTGATAACAGCAAAAAAATTTGCTGTACCAACTTCATCAATATATTCCTTATGAACCGCATCAAGAAATATTACTTGGGCGTACCCTCTCTCCTTAGTTTCTTTTACTGGAAGCATGGATCCTGCATAATTACAGCAAGTTTTAGCAGCACCAGTTCCTCCAGGAGCCGATCTAGTATATTTTTTAGTGATTTCCAGATCTATCCCCTGAAACCCTTCGGGGAAATAAGGCCCAACAGGAGTTACAAACATTATAACTTTATACTCCGTTGCTGGTTTTACTCCTACTATCGGTCCATTACCAATCATTATCGGACGGATATATAATGCTCCACCGCTATCATAGGGAGGTATATATTCTTCATTAGCTTTTACAACTTGCTTGATTGCATCAACAAATTTATCTGGATTATAATTTGGCATTAACATTCTATCTGCACTATTATTAAATCTTTGTGCATTTAATTCTGGTCTAAATAAGGTAATTTCTCCGTTTTTAGTTCTTAAAGCTTTCATCCCTTCAAAAATTCCTTGACCATAGTTTAATATACAAGCTGCTGGTGAGATTTCAAAATTACCGAAAGAAACCAGTTTTCCTTCATCCCATTTGCCATCTTTATAATTAGAGACAAACATAATCTTAGTTTCGATAAAATTAAAACCTAATGAATAAAAATCAATATCTTTAGGC
>JBATUM010000327.1:0-18261 GCA_049671145.1 Promethearchaeia archaeon | reverse complement strand
GTATTTGACATTAAAGAATACTGGTGAAAAGATTTACTATTACAATAGTAATAATAAATCCAATCATTCCTATCAAAAATTTTAGAGGTTCTCCTTTTTCTTTCTCTGGAATGACTTCTCTTACAATTACATATAAAATTATTCCTGATATAAAGGAGAATGCGATAAATAAAAGTTCAGTGTTAAGATCGATAAAGATATTAATAATAAGCCCAACGATAATGCCAGATATAGCTGAAGTTGCTAATAAATATTTCTTAATCGATTTAGTATCAATTTCTGGCTTTTCATAGATGTCCAAATCAGTAAAAATGATGTGGGCTTCTGATCTGTTTGTTATAATTGTTCGGAACCAAGCAAATATAAAAAAGAGTATTCCATCTATAATATTAAGCGATAATAATCCTACTAAAATAATACCTACCAGAAAATGATAAATATAATCAGTGAGATATCGAAATTTTGATAGATCCTCATTTATATGATTTTGAATTTTGATCTTATATTTTTCCATTTCGTTAATCACATCTTCTTCTTGTTGATTCAAGGTTGATAGGGTTTGAGCGATATCTCTTAAAGCATATTCATCTAAATCGCTCTTTTTTAGCTCATTAGTCAATATCTTTTCCATATTTTTTTCAACTGACTCTAAAATCTTTTCTTTTTCAAGTAATTTCCTCATTCTTTTTTGTGAACGACTCTCTACTTTCTGCAATATAAATTTTTCACTAATATGAATAAAACAAAATCCTAATAAAACAAATAGGTATTCTAAAAATTTTAAATGAAGAGGATATTCAGGTAATTTTTCTGCTATTTCAGGTAATACAATTATAAAGAAGTATGCTACTGAAATACCAGCTATTAATGAGACATGTAATTTAAGATGTTTTTGTTCATAAAAATCAGCGATAAAAAATAGAACACCAAATACTATAGATAAAATTAAAACGGTTATTAAATCAACTGACATTATATACAATGATATAATTATGATTTTTTAAAGTTGTTATTATGATTTTTAAAGAATTCTTTATTTATAATGATTTAAATCATTAGCTTTAATGAAAAATTTCTACTAACTGAAAAATATGAATTTTTTAATTATAAATTCTTCCAAAGATACTGCTTCAATGAACATGCATGATAAATTATTAAATTCTGAGTCCTTTTCATTTGGAAATGCCGATTTCGAATGGAATGAAAAACCAGTTTTTAAATTAGAAAAATTCTTAATAGATCAGAATAAAAATTTATATCTTGATGATATAGGAATATATCTTGGATTAACTGATGAGAGATTAATATTTTTAGATGATTTAAAACTAAATAAATCTGTTTTTAATCCTGATTTTCTTATATTTGCCAGCCGTCATACATCTAAGACAGCTAGACCGGCACTATTAACCCATACTACGGGAAATTGGAGTGATAATGTCGAATTTGGAGGACAACCACAAGAAATATCTAAATCTAGTGCATTACTTCATAAGGCAGGATTTTTTTCTTTAATAGAACAAGCTACAATTCAGGCTTTAGAAAATTTTGTTATAGATATCGAAGTAACTCATCATGGTCCTACAAGTTTAGAAAAACCTTTAATTTATATGGAACTTGGTAGTAGTAAAAAAGAATGGGGAGATAATAAAGCAGGTGAAATTATTGCAAGAGCAATAGTAAATACAATTTTTAAATATGTACAATTTAATGAAGGGCGTCAAAATAAAATTGGATTAGGGTTTGGCGGAACACATTATGCTCCAAATTTTAATAGATTAATTAGAACAAAATCCATTGCTATGTCATTCATTTGTCCAAAATATTTCATCCAAAACTTAGATCATGAAATAATAGATAAAATGATTCTGAATACATTTGAAGATATTGACTTTTTCATAATAGATTGGAAGGGTACAAATTCTGATAACAAAAAACATTTAATTCCAATTTTAGAAGGATTTGAGATTCCAATAAAAAAAACGAAAGATTTCTAAAAATAGGGTTAATAATAAGTAAGCTTATTTCAGGTCAGCTTTTATTTTTTCATAATATTTTATCAAATTCTTAAATACATAATGAGAGGCAATATATCCTTGAGTCGCTGCTTTTTCTAAGGTCTTATTTAAGAATTCAGGATATTTAAGGTTTCCTTCTACACTAACATTTAATTCTCGTATATTATAATAGCTCCTCCAAAAAAGGGTAGGCCATTCAACTAAAGGACGAAGAGATTGATTGTATTTTTTATTACCAGTTTCACTCAATTCTAATTCCTTATCGGTTATGTAATAAACTAATCTTCTTTTCTTCGTTCTTTTAATAATTCCATCCTTGATGATTTCTTTTAAAACTTTACGTAGACTTGGTAGAGTGATATCTATATTTACCCTTTTCAAATTTTCAAGAATTTCTTTTTCTCTCAACCCATTTAACTTTATTCTTATATAATTTCTTGCGATTAAATTGTACTTTAATGGTACTGATTCATGATCTAATTGATTATATTGTACTAAATCACCAAGGATCTTTTTCGCTACAAAATATTTTAAGAGTAATTGATCATGATTGGAAAAGTCTTCTTTGAACTGTTTTGAATCATTAAAATACGATTGATATAAAGTAGTTAATAAAGATTTTATAGAATGAAAACCATCTTCAAAAGAAAGTCTTACTTTATCTAACACTTTAATCCTATATTCAATATCCTGTAAAAACTTATCTTTTTCAACAGGGATTTGACGTACAAGATGAGGTTTTTTATTTAATAGTTTTAAATTTTCATCCCATTCTTTTTTAAATCGATAAGATTGGGTTTTTGAGATTCCCGAGAGTTTAAAAACAACTTCATAAAGTTTATTTAGGAATCCCTTTTCATCAAGCTTTGTCATTCAATAAAAACTCTGACCTTAATCATTTAAAATTTAGTAGATTAATATTTATTAAATTCAAAAATTTTTAAATTTTCATTAGTTTATCAACAGAAAAAAATAATGCATTAATAATTAAAAACTAATTTGTTTAAAGAAGAGCTAATTAAATTTGGAGTTCTTTTCTTATTTTTATATCTAAAGTATTTTTCTAATACCAAAAGAAGAAAAAAATAATAAATTTAAATAGATTTTTATAAATTTATTAAGAACTTTACTTAATTTCACTTGGTCTTCGAAATAGTATAATAAGACTATATATACATATCGCAATTACAATACTATCAGCAACTATACGCACTGGTAAGACTATACTACTATATCCTGCTATAGATAAGAAGATAACTGCCCGAATTCCAAGAATTAAAGTAAAACTTGCTAATATAAGGACTATAATAGTTATAGCTTTACTTCTTTTAAGTACGAGTGTTAAAACACCGAAAGTTACCGAGGCAGCCAGATATATCACACCTATAATAATCATTCCTAAAACAAAAAATAAGCCAGCTAAGGCTGCCGCAACTCCAAGCGCTATAGCTTCTGCGAGATTAGAGGCTGAAGCGTCAATTCCAAAATTAAAAAGAACTGCTAATGCCTCAATCTCAGAAGGCATGAAAACCATTACTAAAATAGTCATAGAACTTAAAAGTATTATAATACCAGCAACAATTTTGAGACTATCAACTACTCCCATTCTAAATAATCACATTCTTTTTGGTTATTTTGCTTAAAATTTAATTATTGAAATTTAGTGGATTATAAAAATAATTTAAGATACATCTTAATTTATAAATTTCTAAAAAACATCAAAATTAAATTTTTCTCAGTTCAAATAGAAATAAAAAATTTTTATGATATAGTAAATAAATTTAGATCATAAAATCAAATCAAAACAAAGGTTAGAATTTTGAGAATTGACCATATTGCCGTTGCTTCTGACTCAGAAAAATCCTCTGATAAATTCTTTATTGATTTATTAGGATTAAGAAAAGTCAGAACTTTTACAGTTAATGAAAATCTGATGGAAAAATTTTTTGGAATTAAAAAAGAACAGGAAATAATAAGATATTCTGACGAAAAAATCAATATAGAAGTATTTATTACTAAAGATAACAGCAAGGTTAAAGATACTTTCACTCATTCTTGTTTAATTATTGAAGATAGGGATAAATTAGTATCTAAAGCAAGATTAATGGGTTATGATGTAATAAAAGTACCACGAGAAAACAGTGACATTTACTATCTTTTCATCAAAGACTCTTATGGAAATTTATATGAAATTAAATAACAGTAAAACTTTTTAGTTTGAATAGTTATTTGAGGAATAGGATAGGGTTCTTAATTAACTGCCTAATGAATGGAAGAAACTAAAAATGCCAAAATCTTACAAGCTAAAACTTATACTTGGAGGAGTTAAAGGTTCAGGAAAAACTTCATTCATAAATGACGATGTTGAAAATGATACACCAATTGGAGTTTCCTTTAAGCCCATAGAATGCTATGCAAATGAATCTGATTCATATAAATTTATCATATGGGACTTAAAAGACAGAGAGCGCTTCAGATTTTTATTTCCATTATTTTGTAGAGGGGCTTGTGCAGGATTGTTATGTTTTGATATATCAAATAGAAATTCTTTCCTTGAGTTGAAAAATTGGATAAAACTCTTTAGAGAAAGTGCTGGAAATATTCCAATTGTTTTAATTGGAACTAAATTTGATTTACAGAGACAAGTGTGTGATGAAGAAATTGAGAAATTAATCCATCAATTTCACTTAGAAGGTGTATTTTTTACATCGATTTACGAGGAGAATAATAAAAAAATAGAGATTTTTAAGAATATTGTAGAAAAATTAGAACCTGATTATCCAATAGAAAATTTTACTTTATTTACTCCAAAACAACTTGATACAGAAGAATTTAAATATTTTATCAATTACTTTTCAAGATGTCCAATTTGTAAAAAAGAAAATCATTTTGAAAGTTTAAAGAATCTCTATTTAAGTAGAGATCCAAAAGTATTACATTTAAAAGAACAATTAGTATATCTTGTTTGTAATTTAGAGGTTTTTAATAGAAACAACTTAAAAAATCTTTCAATAGGAATACCCTGTTGTAATTGTCATAGAAGTGTTTTTGAAGAGAATTAATGCTGATTTTTTAGAATTCCTGAATATTTAATAATCTTAAAATGATCAAATGCTAATTTTTTAGAATGTACCTCTTCTAATCTAACAATTTCGATAGCGTCCGCATCATCTTTTGCGAGAGGTTTCTCGTCTTTAGATACCGGTTCACATAAAAACGCAACTGTAACGTTATGACCTCTTGGATCTCTTTTAGGATCTGAAAAAACTCCAATTAATCTTTTTATTTTTACTTTAATATTTGTTTCTTCATAAGCTTCTCGAATACAAGCATCTTCCACTGTTTCTCCAATATCTACAAATCCCCCCGGTAAGGCTAATAATCCCCGAAAAGGAGGATTCTTTCTTCGGATTAATACAAGATTATCCTTTTCATATATAATCGCAGCATCAACAGTTAGGAGTGGAGTTTCTGGTTTTGGCATTAAATAAATATACCTCCCAATATTACTGTAATTTACTCATCCCATACAGGAGAGTGTAATAAATGTTCTATACGCGTGCGTCTAGGTCGCACGAATTTAGTATGGCCCTCTTTGCGTTCTAGAAGAAGTGTTTTCTCTAGATTAGTCGAATTCACCATATATACTTCTAGATCTCCCTTATCAAGGAAGATATGATTAAAGCATGGGGTATCATCAGCACGGACTTTTTTTGATGTAGAGGTACCACAATAGAGGAAAGTTGTTGGTCCTATCACATAGGCATGAGGTACATGGCGATGGCCCATTAAGACCAAATCAATTTCGAATAATTGAGTAAACTCCAGTACCTCCCCCGCGTCTTTAACAGTTGTGAACTTTTGACCAGACATTGGAATTGGAATTAAATGATGATGAAGTGCAATAACCCTATTTTCTAAAACTCTGTTAAATTGGCGGCCGAGCCAGTCTAACTGTTCATCTCCGCATTCTCCATGACCGATATCATCTCTAGCACTACAGATTCCTACTAAAAGGGTATCTTTTTCATCTAAAATAATTCTAGAGCGTCTAGGACCAATTATTTTCTCAAAGTAAATTAGTCCTGAATTCTTTGCATCATGATTTCCTGGAACTGCCATGAATTTAGTAATATCTTTAATTTGCTTTAAAAATGGTGAAAATGATTTAAACTGAACAGTTCTTCCCTTATGTACTATATCTCCTGTGCATACTACTATATCAGGTTGAGAAATTTCTATGTATTTAATTACATTCTCTAAATATTCGGGAACAAATTCACTTCCATAATGAAGATCGGATATGTGAATGATTTCAACCAAAATTTAACACCTTTTTATATTTACTCTTCAGGAAAAAATTATCTTTTTTTTAAAGTTTTGATAACTTAAGAATTAAATAATAAGTTCTTAATTTAAAATATTTTTAATGAGAATAATTTAGCCTTAAAAATAAACTATATAGAAATTGTTTAATTTCAGTTAAATTTTTTGATGGAACTTAAATCTTTTTGAGTTTGGAATATATTATTTAAAATTTTTTTATCTCTACAATCAATACACATATTATTTACTTTTAAAATTCGAATTTGTCCACATTCGGTACAAAAGAATTCTTGAAAGATGGGTTTCATTACATCACCTTTTTATTATATCATAGTAAGTTGAATTATTTTTTCAATTTCCATATATATTTGATTAATTATGTAATCAATTGATTTTTCAAGAGGAGTTTGAGAAAATTTGTATTTTAATTTTAAATAATCCTCTCTTTTAGTAATTAAATCTATTAAAATCTCTTTATACAATTTTTATCAATTTTTTTTCTTCTAAACTTATGTGAATAGTATATTAACAAAGATATAAGCGATTTCGCCATAATATATAGACGCTATATACTCTATATAGAAAATATTTGATGATTAGTTTGAAATTATTCCTTTTTAAAAAGTTTTTTATAGAAATGCTTTACTACCGTGTCTGTATTTATATATTTTTTTTCAATAAATCCTTGACCATAATCGTATTTTCCACCTCCTTTACCTTTTAAAAAGCTAGCTTCCTCTTTTATAAAATTTCCCATATGAAAATCAGAATTCTTTGCAGCTTTCGAATCAATCATTCCTGTAATAGCTGTTCCTTTATCATTTTCATTAAAAAATAGTGTAATTACATTATTTGAATATTTTAAAACATTAGAGCTAATACTTTGAACTTCTTTTTGATCTAAATTATTGAAGATAGCAGTTACTAACTTCAAATTTCCAAAAGATTTAGCATTCTCAATTAGGCTTTCTATGTAATCCCTACTTAAATATTTTTTAACTCGATTTAATTTTATCTTTGCTTCATTCCATTCAGAGTAGAATTTCTTAATTTTTGAAGGTACTTTTTCTTTCCTAACATTAAGAAGTCGTGATAATTCCATTAGTATATCTCCTTCAAATTCATCTTTTGAAGTTAATTCTAAATCTTCTTTATTATATTTGCCAGATTGTAGAGCCTTGTTTAAATTTTTCCATTTATCTATTAATTCATTTACCCTTCCTACGATTCTTTTTTGATGAACTTTTAATATAGTTTCTAATTCCTTAATAGCACTAGCTTCAAGTTTTTTGAGTTCTTCAGTTGCTTTTCCTGCGGTAAAGGTTAATCTTACAATTCCATCTTGAATTTTTTGTGATTTGATAATTTTTATTTTCCCAGTTTCAGAAGTATTATTTAAATGAGTACCTCCACAAGCCTCTACATCAATTCCTGGAACTTCTACTATTCTTAAATACTTCCCAGGAACAGCACCACCTTGATAGATTGACATACCATATTCCTGTTCAGCTTCTGAACGTGGTATGAATGATAAATTTAAAGCAATTTTTTTATCAACTATTTCATTAGCTTTATTTTCTATTTCTATAAGTTTATCATCAGGAATCTGATTATAATGAGTAATATCTAGGTGAGAATTTCTGAGTGTTTTTTTTGCTCCAGCTTGATTCACATGTTCTCCTAAGATGATTCGCGCTGCAGCATTGACAATATGAGTCGCTGTATGATGTTGAGAGAGTTGAGTTCTCCATTCTTTATCTACTTCTATTATAACTATATCTCCTTCCTTGAATGCTGGGTCTTTTTCCATTACATGAACAATGTAATTTCCTTGTTTAAAGACCGCTTTAAATGGTTCTCCATTTATTGATCCAATATCATGTAGTTGGCCTCCCGAAGTTGGATACGCTACAGACTTATCTAAAATCACGTGCTTATCAATAATTTTAAGCACTATAGCTTCATTGGAGATTTCATTATAATCATAATAGTAAAGAGATTTTGTCTCTGGAACTCCAGACAAATCTAATTCAATTTCTTTTTCAGTAGCATGGATTTGTTCCTGCTTTTCATGCCGCTCAACAACTAGGCTATAGAAATCATCGGGAATTTTTATTGAAATTCCATAGTTCTTTGCTGACTCTTTGACCAACTCTGGATTAATTCCCTTGGAGTCATATAATTCTATTAATTTTTCTGTTGATACCATTCCCCTCTTCAGTTCTTTATCTAAAATTCGTTTTGCTTCTTTTTTATTCACATAATACTTTTCTCTTTCGAAATCCAAGATTTCTTTAATTTCATCTAAATGTGAGGAAACCTCTGGAAATAATTCCTTTAATTCTAATGCATGCCAACTACAGACATCTGCCATATCTATATTCCATTGGAACTGATCAATAAAACTTATGGCACGCCTGAAAATGACTCTTAAATTATACCCTCCTCCTACATTTGAAGGGAGCTTTCCATCATTAATAGCAAAAAGTAAACTTCTTGCATGCTCAGCAACAGAATAAAGTGCTGTCATGGGCAAAATTTTATTTTTCAAATCATTTACCTTAAGCCCCAATTCATTGGCGACTTTTTGCCATGCAGCATCCATATCCTCAACTTCATCAATATTTAAATAAGCAGAATACTTTGAAAATTCATTATATAAAGCGTGATCTAATTTTATATTGGTAATCTTTCTTAGCTTCTTAATAACCATTGGAAATGTAGCCTCATATATATTTGGAGTCCCTTGAGAGAACCAAGCCACTCGCTCTTGACCAAGTCCCATATCAAGAACTTTGAGTTTTAACTCTTGAGGTCCTTTAGGAGTCTGTTCATACATCGTATATACTTGATTGAAAAGTTCAACTCCCCGGCTAAAAAATTCAAGGCTGCACCCAAATGAACCACCTCCTGCCCAACTATCCTCATGAATAATAATCTCTTCCTTTGCTAAACCAACACCTTCATGAATAAAGTCATGGATATCTAAAAATAATTCCCCTTGGTTCCATTCTTCGGGTGGCACGAATTGGTGTTGTCCAATCATCACAAAGCCAGTGTTGTGAGCAAGCGTTAAACCTACGTTTTCGATATCATTGAAACGCAAGCAAAATTGAGGGATTATCAATTTTTTCGCAGGAGGTTCGACTTCACCTTTAATAATATAAGGTTGAAAAGCAGATATAGAAGCTATGGTGAATTCTGAAGTAGGATTCCATCTTGCCACACAAGGATATCTCTTAATGGGAACATACCCCCTCGGTTCAAGCATTTCAACTATTTTTTTCCAAACTCCAATATATGAGAGTTTTACTTTAATAGGATTATCAATAGTGACTTGAAAACCTCCAGAACAAAGTGGATCTCCACACACAGTTCTATCTTTAATTACTGTCCAAAAGTAGGTACCACAACAATCACTTTGCTTTCTCATATATCCTAATGCTCGAAGTTCTTCCGTAGGAAAAAAATCATCAGGTTTTTGAGAAGCAATTTTTTTAAAGATCGATTTTAATTGCTTGTCAGTTTGAGCTTTCTTAAGTTCTTTTTGGTCCTTAACTGATAGCATCGTATTCAATAATAGTTTTTTTAATTTTAATTCATGTATTTATTGAATAAGTATACATTCTCCAAAAATTTTTTGTTTAATTTAATTAAATCCTCAATTTTCATTCTTGACATTAAAGTAAAAATTTTTATAACAGTTAATAATACCTTTCCTTACCAATAGTAACAGAAAATGGTGAAATTCAGAATGGTTAACGTCATGAGTATAGTAAAATATCCTCCCCATATTGCTGAGGAAACAGTAAAATTCTATGTTTCGGGTAAAGCTCCTGCATATCCCGAATTTGTGAAGCGTATATATCAATGGGTAGTTGCAGATTACTATTATAAGATATATAACATCTATGAGATGCCAGAAGAAAAGCTATATGAGGGAATGAAGGGAATTGCTAAGCGTCTTTCCGCTTTTACGAGATTTGAAGGATATATGTTTAAGATCCAGCCTTTAATTAAAGGTTCAGAGGCAATAGATATGATGAAATAATAAATTTTAATTTTTTTTTTTTAACATTATAATTTAAAATAGAACTTCTGGAATCACAGTTCTAAAACTTGTAATCTTGAATATCCATCTTTTATAAAATCATAATCAAGAAGTTCAAGTTTTTCAGGTATTATTTTTAGGATTAATTTTCTCTTTCCTCGAACAATCTTTTGGGCTTTTTTGAATTCATCATCTCCTTCTTTTAAAAAAATTAAACCTTCTCTTCCAGATGCTGTAATTTGCATTCCTTGTATTTTTCCTTCTGACATGGGCGTATAAATTCCAATACTAACAATTGGATTTTCTTTAATATTTTCAACCTTCTTTCCAGGAGCAGGTCCTACATATATATAAAAATTATCAGCATTTTTTTCGATATAAAAGTCCATTGGAGTTGCTCTTGGTATATTATTTGAACAAGTACATAATACAAGAACCTTTCTTTTCTCTAAAAACCTTCGAATCTCTTTTCTCAATTTATTATCTGACATTATCTTACTCATTATTAATTCAACCATTTAATTTAATGCATTTAAATTATTAATTTATAATACAAGAAAATTGAGAAATTTTTAAAAGTTTTTTAATGCTAATTGAAAAAAAGTTATGGCGTAGTAAAATTAGGCTGAGGAAAATCTGCTCCATCCATAGAAGCTTGGACATACGGAGATATAGGCCCTCGTCCTAAAGCCATTATTCTAACTTTTGATTTTAAGGAGGGATCCAAAGCGGTTCCAAATTTGAGTGAAGCGTCCTCAGGAATTTCATCTGTGATAGTAGCAATTATCCTATCAATTTTAGATAAGGATAGTTTATGATCACCTGATACAGAGACTATGCATTTATCAACCTGCATAGGATCAGGCTCTAATAAAGGATTATGTAGCGCTAATTTTGCCTTTTTTATCAAATCTGATTCCTCTCCGAAAGATTCTGTTATCCCAATCAAACCACTGGGAAGTTCACCCTTTTTTTCAAAAATTTTCTTTACATCAGCATAGTCAATATTTATCAAACCACAGTTATTAATTAAGTTGAGGATTTCACGGATACACCTGATTAACACTTCGTCCATTATTTTAAAACCTGTTAGGATTGGTATTTTTTTACTGAATCTTAAAAGGTTATCATTAGGTATTGGTATTAAACAATCAGTGTTTTCAATAATTTCCTTTAATCCAGTTTTTGCTCTATTCCTTCTCTCTTTACCCTCTGATGTAAAAGGAATTGAACAAAATGTAACCACAGTCGCTTTATTCTTTTTAGCTTCCCTTGATATAATAGGAGCTGCCCCTGTTCCAGTACCTCCACCTAAACCAAAAGCTAAAAAAACCACATCTGCTTTTAATATTTCAGAAATTCTTACTATGTCTTCCTCGGCTGCCGCAGCTCCAATAGTAGGATCATTTCCAGACCCTAAACCATTGCATATTTCTTTACCTATTAGAAGTTTCTTATTCGCATTGGAATAATATAAGTCGTGAGCATCAGTATTAATATTTAGAGTCTGAACAAATTTACTTCCAATATCTTGCATTCTTGATACAGTATTATTCCCAGCACCTCCAACCCCTATTACTAAACTTTTGATTTTTAATATTTTAAGTAAGTCTGATAAATATTTATCATCATCTAAATTGGAGGTTTGATTTAGTTTATTTTGACGAGCTATTTCTGTAAATCTTGATCTAACTGATATTCTTGATTTCGCAATTTCAGTTAAATCCAATTCCTTATCACTCATTTAACTAGCCAAGTCTAATTCATTAATATATAATATCAGTATTATATCAGAATAATATAAGAAAGTATTATTCTTGTATTATAGAAGTAATATATCAACTCTTATACATCAAGGAAATTGATTTAAATAGAATTTAAGCATGATTACATTTTTAAACCTCCAAAGTTAATTATATTATCTTCAAATTTTATGATAAAGAAATGGGCATAATTTTTCAAATTTAAACAAGTAAATGAGGATATAATAAACTTACAACTTTAAATTGATAGCTTTTAAAGAAAATATAATTGTTATAAGATTTGTTAAAACATTTCAATTTGTTCATGAGAATAATAGGACAAGTTATTTAAGAATTAAATTTATAAGATTAAATTTTCATTTGTTAGATAATAAGGGGTTTTCATTAAAATGGAAATTGATTACAATAAAGACAGCAGTGGGTCGTCCTTAGATAGCTCAGAAACTAAAGGATCACTTATAAAAGTTAGAGCTATTATAAGTTGTCCGACTTGTGGGTACATTAAGAAATTCAGAAATCAATTTCCTAGGGAACAATTAGAGTTAATGACTGTTGCTGTAAAAGTTTTTGATTGGATGGTTTGCTCTACATGTGGAGAACTACTTAACTTAAATTTAGAGTTTAATATATAGTTTTAACTCATTTTAATTTTTCTCAAAAATTTTTTAAATATTTAATTTAATTTCTCCGTAGGTTCCTCCTCCACCGGGTGTATATTGGATTTCATTATTCCTAAAAGCATTTATAACAGAAGCAATATTTTCATCAAATTTTTCTATGTCTGTTATTGGAATATCAATTAAAATCGAATATTCAGCACCAAATTTTTCAACTATATTATTATATTCATTTAATACAGTTTTACTATTGGTACTTTTAATCCCTCTGATAGCTCTAATTATATCAATTAGAGGAATAGCGTTAATATACGGAGGGCGATGTTCTGGATGTTTTGGTTTCTCATAAGAAGCAATCGTTTCAATTCTCTCACTCACTCCTAATCTAATTTTAAAATTTTTACCAGCTGCTTCTTTACAGCTAGGACAAATCATTTTCTCCTTTGCTACTTGTTTAATGTAATTTATTCTTGATTTTAAAGGATCATTTGAGAAGAATAAAATAAATTCATCAGTTATGGTGTATTGAGAAAAAATCTCTGAAACACCGCTTTTACTTTTTTTAAATAAAACCCTTCTCCTACATTTATTACAAAACATATTATAATATTTTCCAAGTTTAGGATGTAATCCTACATTGAGTGTTACTTTCCTCCCTTCTTTTCTTCTCAAGGCAAGTTCAATCTCATCAAAAGAGGGATTATCGATATCTAATTTATTGAATTCCCGGCCTAAAGAACGTGGATCTTGAGAATGAGCATCACTATTACTTAGAAATGTGACGTTTTTTAAAGATCCTAAACGATCAGCTAATTCAGTATTAGCAGATAATCCTAATTCCAGAAAAGTTACTTTCTTTACGGTATATTGGTAGCAACTTTCTAATGTATTATATTTATTTTGGCGAAATATTGCTTTAAATGGAGTAAACGCATGGGCAGGTCCAATCAAACCACCATAGTCGCCTATTAAATCTACTAACTCTGCACCAAGCAGATTCACTCTTGGGCGACCACCCCACTCATCAAGAATATTTTTAGAGTAAGGTTTCAGTTTATTTTGTATTTGTTTAACAGAATCAAAATCAGGAAAAAGTACTAGTTGATGAACGCTATCTTTATCTTCTATTTCAGTTTGTAAAATAAACGAGATATCCTTATAATAATATGCTCTATCACTGTTGCGCTTTAGGTTTTGTTCTAAATATTTAAGCCAATCTGGTTGTAGAACATCACCAGTACCTAAAATATGAAGACCTTTCTTTTTACAGGTTTCTCTCATCGTATCTAAATTTAATGATTTAGATACTGCAATAGAATGTGGTGAATGAATATGAAGATCACAATTAAACAAATCCATTGTAATTCAATTATTTTAATAAAATAAAAAAGTTAAGAAGACTAATGATTTGTTCATTTAAAACTCATTTCTCTACATTTATTAGCTTTTTCATACATGTGTAATTTTTCATAACAAAAAGCTAAAGTTTCACAGAAATCTAAGTTTTTAGGTTTCAATTTAAGAAGTTTTTCAAAATGTTGAATTGCTTTTTTATAATCTCTTTTAATATCGCAATAAATTTCTCCTAGTTTCACTCTTGTAGAAGTATTATTAGGATTTTTTAGTAAGGCTTTCTTATAATAATAAACTGCTTTATCATAATCCTGTAATGAATAATAACTAAATCCCAAATTATCATATAATATTGGATCATTTGGCAAAATTTCTAAAGCTTCTTGAAAGCATGTTATGGCTTCTTTATATTTTTCTTTTAAGTTGTAAGATAGCCCTAAATCATTTAAAGCTTCAACACACAACGGATCAATCTCTATTGCTCTTTTATAATATTTTATCGCTAAATCATAATTACCTAAATCAAAAAAAATATCTGCTAGTTCACACCATAAATCAGTATTATCAGGATCTAATTCTAATGCTTTTTTGTAGTAAAGGAGGGCGTTATCATAATCTTGTTGATCATAATAAATTATTGCAAGATTATTATAAAGTAAGGGATCATCTGGATTAATTTTTAAGGCTCTTTCATAACAACCAATCGCCTTATGGTATTGGTTATCTCTTCTATATATTAAAGCCATATTATTTAAAACATCAGTATTACTAGGATCATATTCTAATGCTTTCGTGTAATATTCTAATGCGGTAGGATAATCTTTTTTATCTTCATAAGCAAAACCAATATTGTAGTATACAGTAGCATCTTCAGGTTCCAACTCAAGAGCCTTCTCATAATACACAATCGCTTTATCTGGTTCTCCTTTCATTGAAAGAGCTAATCCGATATTATTCCAAACTTCAGAAAAATAAGGATATATTTCAATTGCTCTTTGATAACACCTAATTGCGTTATCAAAATCATTTTCATTATAATAGGCATCCCCTAAATTAATCCACGCATCAGGATCGTCTGAATCTAGCTCAGTTGCTTCAATATAACGTTCAATCATAGTTATTATTTCTTAATTCTATAGTTTATAATGAGGGATGTCTATTATTTTTTTAGATTTTATTTGATTTTATTCTAAAATCATCATTTTGTCTTGCTTTTGATCTGTTAATAATATTCTAAAATATTCTTTATTATTCCTAACAATTACTTTTTCCAACTTTCCTTCAATAAGAACTGTTTCTCCTTTAATAGCATGTTCACAGAATCTTCCTCTGAAAGAACTTACCATAATAATATCATCCAATTTAATATTTTTTGAAATATATTTATTATTATAGGCTTTTATGCATTCTATTTTATAGGAACAAGGGGTAAAGATAGCATTAGAGTCATCAGTGACTTTAGCTTTTAATTTTATTCTTCCCATATTTTTATATGAATAATCATAGTAAGTTCCTTTCCAATCTTTAGGACTTTTTATATATCTTATAAAAAATTCAAAACCCTTATACATACCTTGATGGAGCTTCCTTCTCTCACTTTTTAAAAATTTTTCAAATGGTAATCCTGAGCCTCCTACTCTCCATTCATAATGAGTGAGGTATTCTTCTTGTTTATATTTTCTACAATCCTGATCTTTTTCTAGGATATTAGCAAGCTTATTTTGGAAATTTCGGCTTATGTCTTTTCCATAAACAATCAAGTCAATATCAGATTGTTCTTTGCTTAACCCAACCATTTGTGAACCTGTTATACCGATTGAACCATATGGGAGTGCTAAATTTTCAATAAACAATTCACATAGCTCTTTAGAACATTTCTCAAGACGGTTAAGATTAAATTTCTGAGATAACTCTTTATAATATTCTCGTGGAGTATAAATCTTTTTAATATCCTCATTTTTAACACATTGTAGCTCCATATCAAACTCTTTAGAGAAGAATAAATATTTTGGATGATTTTTTCTTAGAAAGGAGAACCTTTCTTGTAAATCGTAGATCTTTTTATATTTCTTTCCATTTTTAATTCTAACTCCATTTATATGAGGATAAAAACGAATAAAACATATTTTTCGATCAGAGGGGTGATGGACACCTTTTACATCGAAAAATAGGTTATCATTTTTAGTTTCTATATAATCTCCTTCAACTCCTTTAGGAATTTTCATAAATCTCCCATTAGTAATAATTAATATTTTGAAGGAGTTTTAGATTTGATTTTATATTTTGGTATCTCTTTAACTCTTTTCAATTCTCTCTCAAAATCTCTTTTTTCTCCAAGGAATCTCTCTTTATCCTTTTCTAGCTTCTCTCTCTCTCTTCTAATCGCATTTTTTTCAGTGTCTATCATCGATTTTTCTTTTACTAACTGCTTATAATCATTATTTAATCTTTTTTGTTTATCTTCCAAATCACGAATCTTGCGTTCTAATGAATAATAAGTATCTTCCGCTTTAGGAACTTTCCTATTTAGCTCTTTTAATTTTATTTCTTGTTGTTGTTTCTTTTTTTCCAAATTTCTTACATCATTTTCAGTTTTATCCCTAAAGTTTTCCAAATCTTCTTTTTTTTTATCAATTTCACGAGCTTTAAGATTTAGATCTTTTTTTTTAATACGGTTTTTTTCTTTTTCATCTTTTAATTTTCTTTTTTCATCATCAATCCGGTTTTTTTCATCAAAAATGTTTTTTCTTAGATCGTTGATTTCTTTATTTAAATTATCCCTTTCTTTTGAAAGATGTTTGATTTCATTTCTCAACTCCATTAATTCATTTTCTAATTTTTCAATTGTTCTTTCTAATGCATTTTCTCTTCTTTCCATTCCAGGTATTTTAGTTTTAATCTCTTTAACACGAACTTCTGCTCTTGCTTTTTCACTTTCTAAATATTTTTTCTCACTTTCTAAAGAGTCTTTTAGTCTATCTAACTTTTCTTGATATTTATCTAGGTCGGCATTTTTTTGATCTAACTCTCTTTCTTTTAAACGTAGATTATTTCTATGTTGCTTTATTCCATTTTTCATTCTTTCTAATTCACTTTTTAACTTTTCACGTTGGTTTAGAAGATTTTTGACTTCAAGTTCTTTCTCTTTTCTCTTTTTTTCAAGTTCTTTTATATTATCTTGATACCCTTCAAGTTTCTTAATAACTTTTTCCCATTCATTTTTTTCTCTGTTTAACTTAATTCTTTCTTCCTTTATTTTTTTAAGAAGTTTTATATCAGGTATTATTTCTATTTCTTCTTCTGGCGTTTTTTCTCGAATTTGATACTTAGGAATAGGTTTATCATTCATGATATTTCTTTAATTCATTTAATTTCTTAATTAAATTATATTAATATTAACTCTAAAGTGTTTGCAATTTGAAATTAGGCTCTTTTTGTATTTCTTGTAGATTCTATTTATATATTATAACTTCCATTATTTTTATTAAGAAATTACAAAAAATAATTAAAAAACTCAATAAAATTAATAATTCGAATACTTTGGTGTTTATTTATGGATTATGATGAAGAATTTGATGAAGAGTTTGATGAAGAACTTGATGAAGAATTAGAAGAACCTTCTGCAAAAACTCCAGCGGAAGAGGTTAAAGCTAAAATTCCAGCAGTTAAAGCTGTTTCGGCTGGAAAAAAGATTTCAGTTTATTTTATGTCGACAATAGGTCCTGGTGAAAAAAAGCAGAAATTACTCATAAACACAGGAAACAGCGTTGGGGATATAAAAGAGACTGTTGCAAATATATTTGGTTTAGATCCTGCTGATTTTCATTTATCTTCAGGTGGAATTACCATGGATGAGAGTTCAAATGTAAGTGAATATAACGTGAATGATGGAGAAGATATACTATTAATTCCAGCAAGTACTGCTGGTTAAAAAAAATCATTATCCTATTAGTTTTTCTTTTTTAAATTTTTTTCTTTTCTTGATGGAATCAGAGCAATTTCGTCATCATCATCAATAGCATAATCTTTTATTTGTGAGTTTTCATGCAATAATATTCCTCCAGAGGATAAAAGAAAATCTTCTAAATTATAGTCAAATAATGTTCCAATTCTTTCTTTAACACTAAATATTAATT
>JBATUM010000326.1:0-18390 GCA_049671145.1 Promethearchaeia archaeon | reverse complement strand
GCTATAAACATGGTCACCCTATTTTTTAATTATATTATTAAGAGGATCAGAATAACAGTTTTAAAGAGAGATAAATCTGGAACATTAACAATTTATGAAAAAACCCTAAAGAGAAGAAAAGAATTACTTCATTTAAAATTCAAAAAAGACTACACTTATCTGAATTCAATTGTTTTTATTGAACGAGGATATGCAATTGCTTAGTAAGATTAACATAATTAAGCTTTCCTCTACAATTGTTAAAAGTTTAGCTATTTAATTAAATTTTTATTAAATTACCATTTATATTATTATAATACTTAACATTTCAATATAATTGGAATTTTAGAATTAAGGTTTTAATTTGAAAACAGCAACTAGTACTAATGCTACAAATATTGCTACAGAAAGGAAAATAATTAAAACCCGAGAGAATTTTCATAAATTTAATGATTTGTTTAATTATCTTGAGAATCATAAAACAAACAGCGACACTGTGCTTCTTTCAATAATTCTTCCAATGTATAATGAAGAAAAAACAATTCGTGCTGTATTAGAAAGTTTGCCTAAGTATGAGTTAATTGAGATAATTGTTATCGATGATCATTCTACTGATAACAGTATTAAAGAAATTGGAAAAGTTAATTCCCTAGAAAGTATAAATATATTGCATCATAAAGAAAACAAAGGTTATGGGGGCGCTATAACTACTGGAATGAAACATGCGAAAGGAAAAGTTGTTGTCTGTATGGATAGCGATGGCCAACACAGCGCTGACGATCTATACGATTTAATAAAACCAATTATCGAAGGTAAGTCTGATATAGTAATTGGTTCAAGATATTTGGGTGCATATAATTATCGTTTACCGTTATTAAGACAATTTGGAGAAATTCTTGCAGAGAAAATAATAAGAATATTATTCAGCTTAAAAATAAAAAATAATCAAAATGGCTTTCGCGCCTTCAATAGGAAAGTTCTTAAAGTATTAAAACATGCAAGGTATCTTGATTATACCTATTGCACAGAACAAATTTTAAAAGCTTCGATATATGGCTTTAAGATTAAAGAATTTCCGGTAAAAGTTTATGGTAGACAACATGGTGCATCAAAAATGACTGTTATACGACTTGCACTTAATATCTTCTCTTGCTTGTTATTATACTACTTTAAAAAAATCAAAGCTAATGCTAATAAGAAGCAATAAGAAATTTTTCTCAATTTTTTTGAGATTTTTAATGTTAATAGAATCACAAAATTTTTGATTAGCTACTCCTATAATAATCCCATGAAAGAAATAATTACCTGTATTGGGATTCGTCCAGATATTATACGTTTATCTCAGATAATCAAGAAATTAGATCACTATTTTGAAAATATTCTTGTTGATAGTGGTCAGCACTACGATTATAATTTAAATAAAATTTTTTACGATCAACTAGGTGTTCGATTACCTGAATATAACCTTGATATTAAAAGTGGAACTCATGCTACTCAAGTAGCAAGACTTATGATTGAATTTGAGAAGGTACTAATGCATTTAAATCCTGAATTTGTTATTGTTCTAGGAGATAATAATAGCAGTCTAGGATTTGCGATAGCAACTTCTAAACTAAACATCCCCCTAATCCACATAGAAGCAGGTATGAGAAGTAAAAACTGGCTGATGCCAGAAGAAAAAAATCGTAAAATAATCGATCATTTGGCCGATATGAATCTCTGTTATTTACCTGAACATAAAGAAAATCTAATAAGGGAAGGATTAAACCCAAGAAGATGTTGGGTTATAGGTAATCCTATATTAGAGGTTGTAAACGCAGTAGAAACCACATATAAAAAAGAAAAACCGTTTTACCTAGTCACATGTCATAGAGCTGAAAATACGGAGATGAAAGAAAACCTCGATACTATATTAAGATTTTTAGGAGAGTTATATGAAAGAAAAAATGTAGAAATCAAATTCATTCTTATGCCAAAAACTAAGATTATGATGGAAAGGTATGGCTTAAAATTTCCAAAAGGTATTAATACGATTCCTCCTCAAGGCTTTTTAGAATTCCTTGGCATGGAAAAAGAAGCCCAGTTAGTTTTAACTGATAGCGGGACAGTTGTTGAAGAGTGTGCTATTCTAGGAACCCCATGTATGACGATAAGAGAAAGTACTGAAAGGATTGATTTAATTGAACTTGGTGTAAACGTATTAACTGGTATGGATAATAACCAAATGCTTGATTCGGCAGAATTAGCATTATCTCGTAAAGTTGAACCCGTATCTCATTATGGTAAAAATATCTCCGATAAAATATGTAATATATTGATTGGAAATTCTTTAAACTTCTATAAACACTACGGTAGATAAATTTCATTAATTTTAAAAAAAGATAAAATTCATGCTAAAATTTATCCTTATTTATTAATATATAATCTTTAAGTTCCGAAATAGCGATTTTTATGTCTTTTTTTTCAATAATTTGATCTAGTTCTGAATATTCTGTAGTAAGTGAACGGTCTATCTTCTGTTCTGGTTTATTAACTCTATTAATTTTTAATTCTTTTTCAAAAATTTCATTGAATACATGCATTAAATGATACTTATTAACTGTATTATTAGGAGTATAGTGATGGATGTAGGATTTATGTATTAATTCATCATAAATATCAGATGATATTATTTTTTCACACAGTTGAGCAAATTGAAGAGTAGTTACACCATTCCATACATGGTGCTCAAAACCTCCAATCGTTCCTCCTTTAGGTTGACTTAAAAACCATTCGAATAAAAAGGAAGTTTCCTTTTTGAATTCGGGTCCAATAATAGAGCATCTTATTATTAACATTGATCCATCAAATACTTCCCCAAGACTCTTTGATTTACCATACACATCTAATGGATCATGCAGATCTTCTTCGCTATATTTTCCTTTTTTTCCGGAATATACGCAATCTGTGCCAATTTGAAGAATTTTAATATTATGTTTTTTAGCATAACTAGCTAATTTCCATGGAAAATCAGCATTTATTTGAATTGCCCGTTTAACGCCTTCAGGATCATCATCTTTAGAGAAAGGTTTAGTAATTCCTATACAATTAATAATATATTCAATTTTTAGATCAAGAAATTGTCTATTTTCCAATTGATTGATATCATTAGCATCAAAAAGATATACATTATCAATTAAAAATTTTGGATTTCTCACAGTTCCATACACTGTGAAATCAGGATTTTTTGAAAGATAATCAAAAACCATTGCGCCTAGCATTCCACTTACGCCAAGAACTAAAATTTTTGTCATACTAATTCTCACTCTTAATTTATCGATTTTCTACTTCCCATATTTCTTTTCCCCAGTAATCTGCTGGAAAGCGATAATCATCTCCTTTACTTTCTTCAAGAGAACTTGTTGAAAAGAAAAGAATACGTGTATCTTCTTCTAATGGCCTAAACCCGTTAGCATATCTAGGGGGGATAAATACTATTTGTGGGTGTCTATCAGATAATATAAAACGCTTAACTTCTTGATTTTTTGAAGGAGACTTAAGATCATCCAATTTTACTGCCGCTACTATAGCAGAACCTTTAGCAACATAAATATATTTCGCTTCATTCATGTGTCCGTGAAATGCGCGAATCGTTGAGGTTGAAAAGTTATGAACTTGATAAAAGCGTTTAACACCATAAAAATTAAAATCATTAGCAAAATTTAAACTGCCTCTGTCATCAACAGCGATCCCTCCTTCAATTAATTGTAAATCTCTTTTGCCAATAGTCTGTGATATTTTTACTCTTTCAGCCAATTTTAAATTAGAATAAATTCCCTTATGAAAACCCTGAACTGTAGGTGATTCGATTATTTCTCTAACTGCATCTTCAATCCCATACCTAAATTCAAAACCAGTATTCAATATTTTACTACTATCCACCATATAGCTTCTTTTATCTACAATATTTCTGTTAATTTGAATCTCGCAATTGGTAATCTCATTTACTATTTCACCTAATCTTAATAAACTTAGATTTTCTCCTCTTACGTTATAAATTCCATGTAAATTATTTTTAATAACATGCACTATCGCACGAGAAATATCACGAATATGTACAAATGGACGTTCTTGTTCTCCGCCGAATACAGTTATTTTATTGAAATTTAATGCCCTTGCCGCAAAAGTGTTTACGACTAAATCGTAGCGCATTCTTGGACTCAATCCATATGCAGTTCCTAGCCTTAAAATACAATAATTATCTTCACATATCTCTCTTATAAGACGTTCTTGAGTATATTTTGTTTGACCATAAAAATCAATAGGAAATCCCTCATCTTCTTCTTTTACAATAACGTTTGGTTCGCTTCCATAAATACTACAAGTGCTAATGTGGATTACGAATTTTTTCATTTTCTTACAAATTTCAGCGATATTTCGTGCACCTATGCAATTTATATCAATAGCTAGATTAGTATCTATTAAACATGCGGGATCACCCACGATTGCAGCTAGGTTTACAATAACATCATAATTCTTAACAATTTTCTCAAGCTGATCTTTATTTCGTACATCTGCTTCAATAAATGCGTTAGTAGGATGAAGATCTTTATAAAGATGATTATCTAAAATGTCAACTTCCCATTCCTCTTGTTTCATAACATCAAATAATACGCTTCCAATATATCCAAGACCGCCTAAGATTAAAATTTTATACGGCATAGTTCACTCTTTGGGTTTTTATTCAATAGGTCATTTGATTTTTATTATTAAAGTAAAATTTAGCTAATAATAAAAATTAATTCAATTTCTAACTTTTTTGAAAGGATTAGAATGTATTTATATTATTTTTGTATTTAAATTTTAAGTTATAATAAAATTCTAAAAGATGTTCATTTATCATTGTATTTATTACACTTTATTATATACCATGTAATATTATATGAATTAGGCCAAACTATTGGAGGGGATATTGATATAATTTTGCCACCACATTCATTAATAATTTGTTTCATTTTTTCCAAACTTCTAAAATGCATTATGCCCTTTTCTAAAGCATATTTATAGTTCTCATCGAAATTAACATTTTTATTTGGTAAATCTGCAAATTGAAAACTGAAAAAACCATCAACTTTGAGGACATTTAAAACATTATTTAAGATACATTTAACCATTTCATCATCGCAGTGTTGGAATACTAAATGACACATAACCCAGTCAACAGAATTATGTTTTATTAGACTTAAATCTTCTGTTAAATAAGTTTTAGCTATTTTACTAACTCTATTAAGGGCTATCTGTGAAATATCAACTGCAATAACATTATAATATTTTGATAATTTTTTTATGGTATTTCCAAATCCTATTCCAATTTCCATTATTGTTTTTTGTTTTTCTTTATTTTTCTCAATAGTTATATTGTGATATCTTAAAACAGATTTGGTTTTTGAACGAGTTAACCATAATATTTCATTTTTTTTATGAATATTTTCCCATAATTCTTTTTTATTAAACATTTATAAAGAAAAATGTAGTAAATAATAAAAGTTAATTCAATTTCTAACTTTTTAGAGTGTTTCTAATTCAAAATGCTTTTTTTTTTTCATTAGCTATATAAATTTTATATTTATTGCTAATTTTTTTATATTTAAACATACAATTTTGAATATTTTTTAAGATTTTAAAATAAATGAATTGTTGAGAGTTATTTAATGAATGTTCTTGTTCTCCAAGAAACAGATTGGCTTACTCGAGGACCGCATACACAGCATCACGTTTTTGAGAGAATTTCAAAGAGTTCCAATATCAAAATCTCTGTAATAGATTATGATATTGATAAAATAATGCATTCAAAATCAATTTTCATAAAGAAACAAATCTTTACTAATATTAATCGTGCATTAGATATTTCAAACGTAAAGATAATTAGAACAGCTCATATTCAAGTTCCATATCTTAGAAGAATAACTTCATTAATAACAAATTTTTATGAAATGGTTAAATTATTTAGAAAGAATCGTCCCGATGTAATTATAGGATTCTCTTTAACAAATGGGATAATTGGGCTAGTTTTGTCTAAACTTTATTCAATTCCTTATGTATTTTATTACATAGATTTATTACATACATTAGTACCAGTTCACTATGCGAAGAAAATCGCTGCAATATTTTCACGTTTTTTATTTAAAAAATCAGATCAAGTTATTGTTGTTACAAAATCTCTTCAAAAGTATGTTATAAATGAAGGAGTTAAATCAGAAAATGTTAAAGTGCTTTTAAACGGAATATCTCTAGAAAATACAAAAGTAAATAAGGAAAAACTCGAGCTATTGAAGCAAAAATATCTAAGAAGTGATGACGAATTTGTTATCTTCTTCATGGGATATTTATATGATTTTGCTGGTTTAAAGGAGATTATCGATTATTATAACATAAAAGTAAAAAATGGTCAATTAAAATTAAGATTTATAATAGTCGGAGATGGAGGTATATATAGTTCTTTAGTTAATTATGTTAAAGAACTTCAAGCAGATTGGGTGGTTCTTACTGGTAGAATTCCTTTTTTTGATATAACTGAATATATTGAATTAGCCGATTTATGTCTCATGAGTTTTGATTTAAATGATGTTACTAAAGAAATAACTCCTGTAAAAATTATGGAATATATGGCAATGAAAAAACCAGTTTTATCTAATAGTTTACCTGGAGTTGTCAATGAGATTGGAAAAAATAATGGGGTTCTCTTTGCTAAAAATCAGAGTGAACTTATAAAAAAAATTGGATTATTAAGCAAAAGTAAAGAAAGTTTAAAGGAAATTGGACAAAAGGGTTTCAAATTAATAAAAAAATATTATATTTGGCCTAAGATATTAAAGAAATTTAAAAGAATTTTAATAGATGTAATAAAATCAAAGAACATGTGAAAATTACTTTCATAAACATTAAGTCTTTTTAAAGGTTGATAAAAAGTGATACGAGTTGGAATGCTTACTCCTTTTTTTACTGGACAATTAGGTGGTCCCTATAATGTTATAACAGAGATTGTTCCATATTTGAAAGACATGGGTGTAGCCACAAAAATCTTTACTACATCAGCTATTAAAAAGTTTGGCCGAAAAAGAACAGAATTTTATGAGGAAAAAAATAAACATTTTCAAATATATAGATTAGATTCTTCTTTAAAATTTAAAGAATATAGAATTTCCTTTAGCTTATTACCTTTTCTCCTGAGGAATGAAAAAAATATTGATATAATTCATTCCCATGCATTGAGAAGTTACCAAGAGGATATGGGCGCAATATTTTCATTATTGAAAAAGAAACCATTAATAATATCACCCCATGGTGGTATAAGCATAAATTGGGATTATAGTGATAAAATTCCTAAAATGATATCAGATAAATCTTTTGGATATATTAAAAAAAAAACCTTAAACATTCATTATGTATCAGTCACCAAGATGGAAATCCCCCTTATTAAAAAGTATGGAAAAGTAAGTGAGCAAAATATACATTATATTCCTCATGGGGTAAATACTGAGATTTTTAAACCGGTTGATTCAAATAATTTAAAAAAAAAATTAGGTTTAGAAAATTATGATGTAATATTATATGTAGGACGTATTGCTAAAGGAAAAGGAGTAGATAAACTCATCAAGATATTGAATTTAATACATCAGAAAAATAAAAAAGTAAAATTAGTAATTATAGGGGGTAATGCAGGATATCTTCAAACTGTCAATACTCTGATTCAGAAGTATAATTTATCTAAACATGTCTTATACTTAGGCTATATATCAAAAGAAAATCTACCCGCTTACTATTCAATGGCTGATTTAGTAATCTATCCCTCAAGACAAGAAATTTTTGGACTCGTACTATGTGAAGCAATGGCATGTGGCAAAGCAGTAATAGGATCAGATATTATGGGTCCAAGTGAAATTATTATTGACGGAGAAACAGGTTACACTTCTGATTTTAAGGATATCGAAGATCTTAGCAATAAAGTCCTCAATTTGCTAGAGGACAAAACCTTATTAAAGCAAATGGGAAGAAATGGTCTTACAAGAGTGAAAAATAAATTTACATGGAAAAAAGCTGCAGAATCACATTTTGAACTATATAAAAAAGTATTAAGTTAAAATTAAATTAAAATATTGTAATATCTATAAAATTGAGGTTGTTTATTGAATAATAACAATAAATCTTTATCAGTCAAAAGTAAATTAATAAGTGTTCTCTGGAAAATCTTTAACAAGGTCCCAAATTTAAGAAATAATTTATATAGATTTTATGCCTGGAAAATTTTTGAATATGTTCCAAGATTGAAAGATTTAATATATAAGGCATATGATAAATACTGGTATTTTGAACTATTTATCGATAACAGACAAATTTCCTTAGAAAAATTTCAAAAAAAGAAATACAGTATTAATATTAACAGAATACAATTCACAATTAAAAAGGATAAACTTGTGGAGAGAAAAGTAATTAATTTTAATCAAAATTGGGATTCACCTGATAATTTAATTGAAATTGAAAATACCAATGAATATATTTTAATTGAAAATCATTTTATAAAAAAGAAAAATTGGCAAGATATTGAAGCTTATTCAGAAATTATCAAAAAATTCTCAGATAATATGCGTTTAAATGGATGTTCAAACATTCAAGAATTTTCTCATCTATTGGATTCATTAGATAATCTCTACCAAAATTACTATAATTCAAAACAATACGATTTTAATCAAGAAATTAAGGTGGGAATTGGTAGAAATGGCAATTATATTCTTTTAGAAGGTTTACTGTATTTATCGTTTCTTAAAATTTTAAAACTCAATGAAATAAATATTACTGTTTTAACAAGACATCCAAATTGGATTAATTTTAGTAAAGAATTTTTCAAATTTCAATATGTTCACGGTGCTATATATCAACCATTAATACATCCAGATTTAAGTCTAAAATCATCCTATTCTGATGTAAGATATAATATTATTGAAAAAAATCTGAAAATCAGAGCAGGAACATTGTTAGATATAGGTGCTAATCTGGGTTATTTTTGTCATAAATTTGAAGATGTAGGATTTGATTGTTATGCTGTGGAAATAAGACCAAGCAATGTTCATTTTATGAAAAAATTAAGAGATATTGAAGGAAAAAAGTTTAAAATCATAAATCAATCAATTTTTGAATTAAAAAGAACAAAGTTTGATATTATTTTATCTTTAAACATATTCCATCATTTTCTTAGAGAAAAAAAATTATATCTTCAATTAGTTGAGTTCTTAAATAAATTAAAGATTAAGTACATGTACTTTCAACCTCATAACCAGAATGAAAAAGTTATGCAAAATGCATATATTAATTTTAATAACCAACAATTTGTAGATTTCATTCTTAATAATTCATGCTTAAATAAAAGTAAACTTTTAAGTGAAAATATAGAAGGTACTGGAAGACCTTTATATCTTCTCTCTAACTAGAAATTGATTTTTTTATAAAAATCTCTTCCAAAACTCTCCCATCTAGATCCTGGGGTATAACTTCCCCCATTAATGACAGAATTGTAGGTGTAATATCATAAGGTGTTATTACATCAATATTATTATATTTCTTAATATTCCGACCCTGCGTTAAAAAAACTCCAAATTTATCACTATGGACTCCTGTGTGCCCTGGATTAAAATCAATAATATTATCTAGTTTTAACTTTTTACCATTAGGTAGATTAACATCAAAATCTCTATTTTCTCCAAAAAAATCATTTATTTTGACAATTAATTTATTTTCATATGGTTTAATGGTAAACAACTTTTTCCCATTACAAGTTATGGATTCAATTGATTCCTTAAAAGTCTTAAGTGGGATAGTAGAGTTTGGTCTTGATCTAAAAACTACACTTCCAGTCATATAAATACCATAAACATCATAATACAATTTTAATTCTCTTAATAGATTTAAGACATTTATAGTCCTATAGTTCTCTCTATAATTTTTTTGCTTCCTTTCAAATCCATGATCTGAACAAATAATGAGATGATAACCATATTCTGAAGCGTAATCTCTAATTTTTCCGATAAATTTATCAATTAGAATATATGCATTTGGTAGAACTTTTGAAAATTTATCTTTCTCATCTTTATCTCTCCAATAGATATGGCCAAGAGTATCAAAAGAATAATCAAAAAATACAGAGAAATCTAAATGATATCTTCTTAATAATATAAGGTAAATATTGGTATGAATAATTAATTCAATTTCTTTTAATAAATACATTCTTTCTTCTAAACCATTAGCAAAAAATAAATTTAAGCTTCTTTTAATAATTTTAATCAACCCTTTTAAAGGAAAATGAAACCTAAATAGTTTCCAAAAGAATCTCACTAGAAAGGAAATCGAGTATTTTTCAGATCTGGCTGCTTTATCTAATTCACTTATAAAATTAAGATTTTTTGGATAACTCTCCTTTTCTAACAACAAAGGGCTAGGGATACAAAATCCTTTAAATTTCTTAGCACTCCAAATACTTAATGGTCTATATACGCCTATATGATATCCTCTATTATGCAAAATATCCCAGATTTGTTTTGATGTTAAATCTTCCTCTTTAGAATAAAAATCTCTTATTCCATGCTTAGAAGCTTTCTTCCCCGTAAAAATTGAACAGAAAATCTTAGGAGAACTTAAAAAATCTTCCGCTTTGAGTATACCATAGCTTCCATTTTCAATTAATTCCTTGAAATTGTCCAGATGTTGCTTAGAAATTAATTCCTCAAGTATATTCCAACTTAATCCATCTAATGCTAATACAATTACTCTTTCCATTTTATTATTAAGCATTTTCAATATTTTCAGATATATAACTTATAATATTTTTTCTTTTGATAAGCTTTATCTTTCATTGATCGATTGAACTATATGTATTTAATTGAAATTCGAATAATCGTAAAATCTTTAGAGGTGCTAAATATAAAATTATAATAAATTTTTTTTGAGAAGCTATATCTAATATAATTAGTTAAACTTCAATTAATAATTGAAACGTGAGAACATAAATAATGCCAGATAAGAGCAAATTAAGTTTTATTTGGATCTCACCTTTCGGATTACTTGTAAATATTAGAATTAATGAAATAACTAGAAAAATAGCTGATAATAATATTCTTCCGGTTATTTTGACCAATAAACAGAAAAGTAACGAGTTCAAATTTTTTAATAATAAATCCTACATCTTGCGTTTTAGGAATCCAATATTCTCTCCTTTTAAAAGCAAATTTCTAAGATATTTTAGAGAAGCTATACTAAAGGTGGCCTTCTTTTTAAGAGGTATGCCATTTTTATATTCAGACATAAAAGCTTTTTTAAAACACAATAAAAATATAAAATTCATTTACGCCACAGGACCAGATTTTTTTACTCATATACTAGGATATCTTTTGAAGAAAAAGTTTCATTTACCTCTTGTTATTGAATACACTGATCCTTGGTATTTGAATCCCTATATCGAAGGTAAAATGAGATGGTTTCAAAAACAACTTGATTATATCATAGAAAGGCATATCCTTCATTCTGCTGATATAATCGTTTCAAATAGTGAATTTTTAAATTCTCTCTTAAAGGTTAATTTTCCATTTATTAAGAATAAATCAATATTTTCAATACAAGACGGATTAACTTTGCAAGATTCTAAAGATAAGATTGAAAAAGAAGAAAATAAAATCATTATTACCTATGCGGGGAGTATTTATGGAAGAAGAAACATAGTTCCCCTTTTTAAAATTATTTCTGAATTAAATAAAGAAAAATTCTTTGAAGAAATACAAATCCAAATTCAGATTTTTGGAAATTATCCAAAAGAATCATTTGAACGTATAATTAATAAGTTAAAAATCCAAGAATTATTCTATTTAGGAGATGTTTTACCTAGATCCAAGGTTTTAGAAAAAATTCAGAATTGTGATTTGGCCCTGCACATTGGTGAGGATTTAGATTATCCTACGATTGCATTTAAAGTATGGGACTACTTAAGCTGCAAGAAGAAAATATTGTTTTTAACACCAGAGAATACTTATCGTGCAAATTTTATCAGAAGTAATGATTTAGGATTTATTCTACCACTTAAAGATTCTGAAAAAGCAAAAAGAGTCCTTAAAAATTTGTTACTTGATATAAAAAATAACAGATGTGATTTAACTTTAGATGAAGCTAAATTATCAAGTTTTTCTTGGGATAATCGCGCTAATCAATTTTTCCAAAATATAATAAGTTTTATTAATAAAATGTAAATTTATTCCTCCTCTCTTAGTTCTGAGGAGATTGAATTAAAAATATTCTTTAGATTAAGTAAATTTAAAATAAATCTGAAATCTTCTTTAGTAAAACCCTTTAATAAATAATTAAGAAGAAAGTATGCTCCGATATCTATCAAAGCAAATAAAATATTAAAATAAAAAGGAAATACAAATGAAGAATTTATCCAAAATTGGATTAAAAAAATACCACCGATTATCAAAAGATTTCTAAATGAACCCCAGTAGAAGCCAAGATTATACTTCTTATAAATAATAGGACGATAGATTATTTGAATTATAATTTTTGCAGTAAGGAATGATAACGCACCACCAAATACTCCTAAATTAAAGACGGAGGGTGAGATAAAAATAACCATAAAAAAGACAGCAATAATATTTTCAATAATGGAAAATTTAGCAACGAATTTAACTTCCCCTAATGCTTGTAATTGGATTGTATTTGCAATATCAATTGAAAGAGGAATTAATATTAATATAAATATGTAAAGAATTTGACCTGTTAATTGATAATTATTTCCAAAAATGAATGTAAAGATGTCTGTAGCATAAAGCAATATTATTAAAATTAATGGCATTAAAATTAAATTTAAGATCTTATGAGTATAGTTAATTATTGGAAGGTTTTCCTTGTCTTTTCCATCTTTCACATTCTTAGAGAAAGTAGTCATTAAGATATTTGAAATACTACTGGTGATTATCAAAAAGTATGTGTAAAATTGCTTTGCTGTAAAATAATTGGCAACCTTTAATAGATCAGACCAATGTTGAATTAGAAGAACATCGATATTACTCACTACAAAAAGGAAAGTCGAGCTTAAGAAAAAAGGTAGACTATAATGAAAAAATTTGATAAAATATTCACGATTTGGTCTTTTAAAATTTCTCGAACGAATTAAAAAAATATTCAAACAAAAATATGAAATATTGGAGATAAATAATACGACAATTAGTAACCAAATATCATTGGCAAAAAAATTAATAAGAAGAATTAAAAGGAAACTTTTTAAGAAATTAAAACAGATTGCTGACAAGGATCTTTTAAAGGCTTCTTTTTTACTTAATAAAATGAAATCGAAAATGCTTATTCTTACAAATAGCCATGCAAAGAAAAAAATATAAACCACAATTAAATCTCCTTCATATAAAGACAAAAAAGGAAGTAAAAGCACAATGACGGTACTGTAAATCGATAATTGAATTATCCTATAACTCAAAAAAGTACCATTACTTAATGCTTCATCTTTTTGATTAGAAGCTTCAGAAAAATATTTTAAATAAGCAAGCGAAAAACCTAAATGGTTAATAAATTCTAAAGACGTAAAAAAAGATATGAATGCCCCATAATAACCAACTATTTCAAAACTGAAAATTATTCTTATTAAATAGAAGAATACTAAACTTAAAATAATATTAATAATATTTCCAACGATAAGTAAAAAAATCTTGGTTGAATCCATTAAAATTTAAAAAAGATGTCTTTACTATAAATGTTTTTAAAAAAATAAAACAAGTATTTATACTTCTACTGTTAATTTGGTAAATAACCTTTTTTGTCTAAGGCTTTTAGAATTATCGCTTTACTCTCCTTAACAGTTTGTTTATCAGATTCAACAATTATATCAGCATGATTTGGTTCTTCAAATGGATGATCAATCCCGGTAAAGTTCTTAATTTCACCTGCTCTTGCTTTAGCATACATACCTTTCACGTCTCTCTGCTCACACACTTCTACTGGGCATTTAACATATATTAGAATATAATCACCAATTTCTTTTCGTGAATATGCACGAATTTTATTATATGGTGATACAAAAGAAGCGAGTACCGCAACTCCATTCCTAGTTAGAAGTTTAGCGACAAACGTGACTCTCTCAATATTCATATTGCGATCCTCTTCAGTGAATCCTAAATCACGTGTCAAACTTTTTCTCACAATATCACCATCTAAGCGTTCTACTTTCATCCCTCGTTCTTTTAAATCTTGTGCTACAACATCAGCAAGCACAGATTTTCCTGAGCACGGGAGTCCTGTAAACCATAAAGTAAATCCTTTATGTTCTATTTTTCTTCACCACTTTCTTAAAATTTTATAATTTTACCTTCCATATCTTTTGGTATGTTAACACCTAAAATATTTAAACAGGTTGGAGCAATGTCTAATATGTTTTTGGTACCTAAATCTTTTCCGATTTTCTTTTTTGGGTCATAAATAATATAGACCCCGTAATAATCGTGTACGGCATCATCTGGCCCTGTATCATTTTCTTGTAAATACATCGAATCATAACCCACTGTCCCAGCTGAACGCCAATTTAGATCATCGAAGTAGACCATTAAATCTGGAGGGTCTCCACGGATAATTGAATAAAAATCCTCCGGTTTATAAACCTTAGTATCCATAGCGTTCCCGGAATCATCCCTGATGGATTTAATTTTTTCTGCAATTTCTTCTCGTAAGGTTTCATAATTTTCTTTTTTAATTATACCTTGAGGTTCTCTTCCTTCAACATTTAAGAAAATTCTAGCATAATAACCACCCCAACCCCAAGCATAAGTCTTACTCCAATCAATTTCAGCATCTCCTAATCTGGTTTTTGGTTTGGGTCTTGTTTTGAATTTTAAAAGTCCCAGTTCTTCAAATGCCATATTAATGCATATTAATCCTTTCATTGCTTTTGCTCCATGATCAGATGCTACAACAACAGTTGTATTCTCATCAAGCAAATTTAATATTTCCCCTACTTCTTTATCCAAGTATTTATAGTAATTACGCATTTCTGGTTCAAATTGATTGCCAGGAGCATATTTAGCATGTTCTTTATCAAAATATTTCCAAAAAGCGTGATGAAATCGATCTAAACCTATTATAACAAAATGGAAATAATCCCAATCCTTATTTTTCATCAAGTATTTTATTGTTTTAAACTGAATTTCCGTCATTTCACGTATTTCTTGCAATAAAACGGTTTTATCTTCTACTCGAAAATTTGCATCCAAAATATAATTTCCAATCTTTTCTTTAATCTCTTCTTTCAATTCAGGGGGATATGTGTAATTTGATTCTGTATCTGGAGTAATAAATCCAGCAATTAGATTTCCATTAAGAGGTTTAACAGGATAAGTAGGTGGTACTCCTAGAATGATACTTTTTAATCCTTTCTTACCAATAATATCCCAAATAGTAGGTTCTTTAATTGAATTTGAAGTTGCGATCCAGAAATCGTTATAAGCATACTTTTTTCGATGTCTAAAACCATAAATTCCAAGTGTACCAGGTTTTTTACCTGTTACCATAACCATCCATGCTGGTATTGTAATGGGAGGATCTGAACTTTTTAACTTTCCATAAACTCCATTTGCCATTAATTTCTTGATATTTGGAGAATCATCGATAAACTCATTGAATAAAGTTCTTGGCGTAGCACAATCTAAACCAATAAGGACCAATTTTTTTTTATTTTTATTCATTATGAAATTAACTCAACATCGTATTTTTATAATTTGCATAAAAATTATGTAACAAATGGATTTTTATACTTTAGAATCACTTCTGCTACTTCTGGGCGCATAACTTCTGGATCAGGCGGGTTTCCTGCCTTTAAAGTATCTCTAATCTGACGACCTGCAAAGAAATTCTGCATTTCTGGGGGATGTGGACAAATCTTATCATTTACAACGGCATCACACTTTTGGCATTTTGAAAAGGAGCGAAATTTAATTGGTTCAATGCCTAAATCTGGAAATTTATCAAAAATAAAATGAGCATCATAGGGACCATAATAGTCCCTTACTCCCGCGTGGTCTCTCCCAATAATTATATGTGTACATCCAAAATTCTTTCTTGCAATTGCATGGAATATAGCTTCTTTTGGTCCTGCATATCTCATCTCTGTTTCAAATGTACTCATTACTACACGATTTCTAGGATAATATTCTTTAATTAATACTTTATAGGCTTCGATAATTACAGTATCTAAAAAGTCACCTTGCTTTTTCTTACCAATTACGGGATTTATGAACAAACCATCTACATAAGTCAAACCTGCTTTTTGGACATATTCATGTCCTAAATGCGGTGGGTTTCTTGTTTGAAATGCCACAACTCGTTCCCATCTCATTTCCTTGAATAGGACTCTTGTTTCTATAGGCTTTAGGTCTACTTCTGGAAATATAGCTTTAGGTTCATTGATTAAAAATATTTGACCTCCCATTAGTTTTCCTTTATAGTTAAAAACACTGTTCACTCCTGGATGATCTCTCTCTAAAGTTCCATATGTTTTGCTTGCATAGTATTTTTTGTCATAATCATAGATATCTTCTACTCTCATTAACGCAATGGGTTTATTCTCTCCATTTGTTAGGATGATTTGATCATCGCTCTTGATATTCTTGATTTCATTTTCTGAAACATCTAAAGTTATAGGAAAAGGCCATGGAATATCAGATTCCAAATACATTGACTCAAGAACATAATTATAATCATTTTCATTCATAAAGCCTTCTAATGGACTAAATACTCCAAATGCAATGTTTTTAATAACTTTTAATGTCTCAGGTCTTACTTTAATTGTTTCAAATTCGTTGACTTGACCTAAAATCCTTTCTTTTTCAAAATTCGGTAAAACTTTATTTATTAAAGTACCTCCATGTGGCGAAATCATAATTTTTTCCTTTTTTAATATGTTGTAATTATTATATGAAGCTAAATTTTAATCAATATATCCCAAATCTCGTAATCTTTGCTTTACCTTCTCTTCTTCTTCCTTTGTAAATGCTTGTTTAGATCTCTCTTCTTCCTCTATAGAGGAAAGAACTTGTCTAAGAACGTACGTTACATAACTAGAGACCGAAGAAAATCCAGTTCCTTTCATTCGCTCCTTTATTTTCTCTGAAAGGACTTTGGGAATTGATACAGTTGTATATTCAACTTTATGATCATCATCTGACATTATATCACATTTTAAAATATAATTATATCTAATTAAGTATAATTAAGACATATTAAAAAACCTTACTAAATACCCTAATATTAAGGATTCTTATTAAAATAAGAGTTTGAATAGAACTTCAAAAAAATACAGGTTTTTCAATAATAAAATTTTGCTAATTTGATTCAAATATTTATTAAGTAAAGGAGATAATAAATAAATATATACCTTAAATATCTATAGGGCAACTCTTTAAATTACTTAAATACTCAAGATTATGCAAGTTACTCATCCAAGAATATCAATTATATTTCCCTCTTATAATGGTGTAAAGTTCCTTGAAAGAAACTTGAATTCCATAAAGAATTTAAATAACTTGGATGAGATTGAATTGGTAATCGTAGATAATAAATCAAAAGATTCCACTATTAATGTAATAAATTCATTTGCAAATAATATCAACATTAATCTAGTTAAAAATAAGTCTAATGAAGGTTTTGCAGAAGCTTGCAACTGTGGTGTATCTAGCTCATGTGGAGAGTTTGTGTTTATCACTAATCAAGATGTAGTTTTTCCTCCTGACTTCTTTAATAAAATAACAAAACTTTACTATAAGTATAAAAATAACCATGAGATTGTTATATCACCAGCTTTAGTATTTGAAAATGGGAGAATACATTATTTTGGAGCTAAAAATCATTTTTTAGGGTTTTCTTACACTCCCGAATTAGGTGAAAAATTACCCCAAAATAACATTATAAAAACTACTCAAAGATTTTCTGGTGGAACTCTTTTCATTAAAAAAAATTATTTTTTAGAAATGGGTGGATTTGATAAAGAATTTTTTATGTATTATGAAGATACAGACCTTTCACTTAAAATTTTGAAGAATGGAAATCCAATATACACTACAAATGATCCCTTTTTAATCCATCAAAAAAAATATCAAACTATGAATAAGATGCAATATTTCTTTTTAGAGCGTAATAGGTATCTCATTCTACTTAAAAATGTAAGTAATTTGTATAAACTATTACCCATCATTATTGTTACTGAATTTATCTTATTATTCCATTCAATTTTTATTAAAAAGTTTAAATTAAGGCTAAGAATCTATATTGAATTATTCAAGAAAATTAAATGTTATAGAAATTTAAGAAAACTAGCAAAAAAGGAAAACAGATTAATGC
>JBATUM010000325.1:0-25686 GCA_049671145.1 Promethearchaeia archaeon | reverse complement strand
GTAATAATATTAGAAGTTTTTGAAGACACAAAAGGTATCTCATCTGAAAACTCAAAAATAATATTCACTGAAGATTCTTTTAAAATCAAAATTTCTGATAATGATATGTTCGGTCGAACTTTTAATTCTTTAGGAATACCTATAGATATCGAAACCAAAGGGGTAATACAATCACATGTTTTAACAAATGAGGAACGAGATATTTATGGTGCTCCTATTAATCCTTATGCTAGAGATTATCCCTCAGAGGTAATACAAACAGGGATAAGTGGTATAGATGGTCTTTTTACTTTAATTAGGGGACAAAAACTTCCAATATTTAGTAGTCAAGGGCTCCCACATAATAAGTTAGCTACTCAAATTGTAACTCAAGCAAAAGTGTTATCTGAAGAACCATTTTTGATAATTTTTTGTGGAATTGGCATAATTGAAGATGAGGCAATAAGTTTTTTGAGAAGTTTTCAAGAAAGCGGAAATATTCAAAATATAATTTCATTTTTTAATTTTGCGGCTGATCCTATAATGGAAAGATTGATTATTCCTAGGGTTGCTTTAACTACGGCAGAATACTTTGCATTTGAAAAAGATATGCATGTCCTTGTAATTTTAATTGATATTACAAATTATGCTGAAGCTCTAAGAGAATTAAGTTCAGCAAAAGAAGAGATTCCGAGTAGAAAAGGTTATCCTGGATATTTATACTCCGATCTTGCATCCTTATATGAAAGAACAGGAAAAATTAAAGGCAAAAAGGGAACAATAACCCAAATTCCAATCTTAACTATGCCAAATGACGATATATCTCATCCTATTCCAGATACTTCTGGATATATAACTGAAGGTCAAATAGTGATCAATCGAGAATTACATAAAAAAGGAATATACCCTCCTATTGAAGTATTAGCGTCAATATCAAGATTGATGAAGGATGCAATTGGAAAAAATACTACTAGAGAAGATCATGCTGATTTAAGTTCACAATTATTAGCCTTTTATTCAAACTCTCTTGAAGTAAGAGACCTTCTTTCTGTAGTAGGAGAGGATGGATTAAATTTAGATCAAAAGGCGCTATTGAATTTTGGGAATGATTTTGAACAAAAATTTTTAAATCAAAAGCTAGATGAAAATAGAGATTTTATTAAAACTTTATCAATAGGATGGGAAATTCTTTCAAATCTTCCTAAGAATCTTTTATATCGTATTCATCAAGAGTTTATAGATAAATATTATATCGAATAGGTGATCATTATTAGTTTCAGAGAATTAAAGCCAACCAAAACAAATTTAATGAAATTGCAAAAAAAGTTAAATTTTGCCGTAAGAGGAAGGAAATTTTTAGAATTTAAGGAAGATCAGTTGATGTCGCAAATTAAAAATATTTATGATGAATATCGAATGGAATTTAATAAATTTTTAAATTATTATAGAAAATCCTTTTTCATATTAAATCAAACGTATAAAGAGATGGGAAAAAGAGATTTAATCTTGATTAGTAATATGAGTAAGATTCAACACAAACCTTCTATTAATATAAGGCGTGCAAAAAATATTGGAATGATAGTCCACCAAATTAATTATGATTTAGATCGAGAGAATAAATTGCCCGCATATTCTTTCGAAAATTCAAGTCATTTTTTAGATGATCTTATAAGTCTTTTAGAAGTTTTTTTTGAAAATCTAATTAGATTAGCAGAGAAAGAGGATTTTTTTTTAAAGTTTGTAAATAGCTTCAAACAAATTAATCGTAGGCTTAATGGGTTAAAAAATATAATTATTCCAAATTTAATGACAGATATTAAACAGATCAAAGAAATATTAGAGGAAAATGACAGAGACAATTTTGTCAGATTGAAAAAAACTAAAGATCTTATTCAGAAAAATGAAAGAAGGAAATTAAAGGAAGTGATTTAATGACACACAAAAATGAGATGTGTTTATTTAAGGTAATAATAAACTCTAAATATAAAGATGCTCTTCTAAATAACCTCTCAAAAATTAATAATGTTCATATAAAATCAAAACAAGGATATCAAACCAGTAGAAAATCGGAAGAAAAAGATCCATTTTTAGGAATTCTTAAAAATTTAAGGCAAGATTTAAATAATTTATTTAATAAATTAGGAGTTAATGAATCAATATTCCAAGAGTTAAAAAGAGTTGATAAAGAGGAAAGAATTGAATTTGTTGTTGATGATATACGGGAATTAGTTAATACTATTGGCGAAGAAATTACCTTTTACTTAAATAGAATTAATGAATTAGATAGATATATCGCGAAAGTAAAAATAGAATTAGGAAATATTCAAGTAATAAAAACAAGTTATACGTTTCTAGAGCAATTTAATCTAAATCGAAATAGTTTAAGTAGTTTAAATCAATTAAATTTCAGAGTTTTTACTACGTTTACTAAAAATTTAGAAAATTTAGAGTCATTATTTGAATTTTCTTCTTTTCCAAATATACACCAAACGGATGAGTTCTTTCCAAATGCATATAAAATTGAAGATAGGAATGTGTTTTACATTATTTATCCGAATGAAAAAGAAGAAGAGTTAAAAGAAAGAATAAAATTAATTTTTGCTGAAGAAGTACATATCCTTAAAAAGTATTTAACTATAGAGGGCATAAATTTTACAAGGATTGATAATGAAATTAAAATTATCGAAGATACGCTTTCTAAATATGAGAAAGAAAGACAACGCTTGAGAGACAATAATTTACATAAATTTGCTGCAATCAATGAAATCGTTCAAAATATTGAAGAATATCATTGGGCTGAACAACAATTTGAGCATATATCATCTGATCGCCTCTTTCTAAGATTTTTTATCCCTATAAGTATTAAGAGAAAAGTAGAACAAATTCTGATTAAAAATTTTAAAGATAAAATCATGTTTGAAGCTACAAATATCCCAAAATACAAAGAGATTAAAAATGCAGAAACTGAAAAGCCAAATAATAAAGAATTTTCACATCTTAAAAAAATTAGGGATGGAAAAGGAGAGTTAGAAGAAGATAAAGATGAGGGTGATTTAAGATCAAGTACTCCAACAATTATGAGAAATAAGTGGTTTATCCGCCCATTTGAAACCCTTACAAAGATGTATGGAACACCTGCATATTCTGAAGTCGATCCAACCCCTTTTCTTGCAATCACTTTTCCATTGTTATTTGGATTAATGTTTGGAGATATTGGGCATGGATTAGTCTTAATGATTGCAGGTATTTTGGGGGGCCTAATGTTCAGAAAAAGAAGAAGTGTTCGCAATTTTAGTTGGATTATATTTTATTGTGGTATTGGTGCAGTTCTTGGCGGTTTTCTTTATGGGGAATTTTTTGGCTCGGAAGAAATGCTAGGAATTCATTTACAACCTATACCTTTCATCGTTCCTCTATTAGGTTCAGTGAATTTATATGACCCTATAAACAATGTTATGGCTGTTTTTATGTTTACACTATTTGTGGGTGTGATTCACATCGATCTTGGATGGGTTATAGAATTCATTAACTATTGGAAACAATCCAAAAAGTATCTATCGTTAACAGATTCTTTTGTGAAAATATGTCTTATCACTGGTGGTGCCATTTTAATCTTTCAATATGGAATAAATCTTGACGTGTGGTTATCTTCTCCCTATCCAATATTATTGGTTATCGTTCCTGGTCTTTTATTAATAATTTTAAGGCCTTTGGGAGCCTCATTAGGTATATCTTACTTAAAGAAAGAATCATATGGGACTTTAATAGGAGAAGGTTCACTAGAAACGTTTGAAACAGCATTATCTGTCTTAAGTAATGTTGCTTCATATATTAGATTGTTAGCTTTAGCACTTGCTCATATCGCTTTGATGATCTCAATCCAAGCCATGATTGGATTGATTGAAGGTGAGGGAATTATAGAAGAAATTCTTAGGGTGGTAGGTTTGATTTTTGGAAATCTCGTCGTTATATTATTAGAGGGAATATTGGTATTTATTAATACTATTAGGTTGCATTTCTATGAATTTTTCTTCAAATTTTATAAAGGTACCGGGAAAGATTTTTTTTCTTTCTATTTAGACGATGTGTATTCCATTATAAACTTCAGGAAAGAGATCAGTGAGGATATAATATCTGAAGAAATTGAAAAGGAAATGGAAACAGAAAAAACAAAAGAAGTTATAGATGAAGCTATTAGCCTTATTGAAGATAAATTTTTAAGAAAAGCCTAATACTATTTAAATTTAGTCATCATGAGTCAAACTGAAATTAAGAAAAAAAAGAGATTAAGCAAATCAAATATCTTCAAAATTATATTTTTAATCGGTTATACTTTATTTCTACTGTACCTCTATACTATTCTTATCAAGATTGAGGGTAATCAAATTGTAGTGATATTAACCTTAATTTTTCTATTTTTATTTGTCTTTGGGTTAGTAGCTGCTGGTGTTAAAAGAGTATCAAAGTTGTTTCGTCGTAAGGAAAAAAAAGATAAGACAGAATATCAAAGGTATAAAGAATATTTAAGTTCTGAAATTGAACCGGTCGAAAAAGAAATAAGAGAAAATAGAAAAATTAGTCTAGAATACAGATATCGAAAACCTTTAATTCGAAAGTGTAGCAAATGTGGAATGATCCTTACTAGTTTTACGAAAAAATGTCCCCAATGCGGTAAAATAATTGAGATTTAAGGTTTAAACCTAATATAAAAAGAATATTAAAATTTAAATGTGGATATCTTGAGATAAATATGATGAAAACTATCGAAAACGTTAATTATGGTTATATTTCTGAGATCTTTGGATCTTTAATCAAAATAAAGGGATTAGAAAATCAAGTTCAACTTCATAATCTTATTAAGATTTTGAAATACAACATCTTAGGAGAGGTAATTCAAATATATGAAGATTATATTGTTGCTCAATGTTTTGAAGATACGATGAAATTAAAATTATATGAAAAAGTCATCAATTTAGGCGAACCACTTTCAATGGAATTAGCACCTGGTTTATTGGCGAAAACATTCGACGGAATTCAAAGACCCTTAGAAACGATTTTTAACAATTTCGATTCTGGATGGTTAACGAGAGGTGTGAAATTTCCACCCTTATCACGAACTAAGAAGTGGCATTTTATACCATTAAAAAAGGTAAGTGATACAATAAATGGTGGAGATATAATTGGCGAGGTACAAGAAACTGATTTAATATCACACAAAATAATGGCACCTCCTAATGTTTCTGGAAGATTATCATTTATTGAAGAAGAAAGTGATTATACTATCATCGATGAGATATATAGAGTGAAAATGAATGGTGAAAAAAACTCTTATTCAATGCTACAGAAATGGCCTATTACCAAGAAGAGACCTTATAAAAAAAAAACTCATCCCAATGAACCATTGATTACGGGAATTCGTGTTATTGATTTATTATTTCCTATTTCAAAAGGAGGAACTGCGGCAGTTCCAGGAGGGTTTGGAACAGGTAAAACTATTATACAACAATCATTAGCTAAATGGTCTGATGCGGATATAATAGTATATATAGGTTGTGGGGAACCAGGGAATGAGATAGCTAATACACTAAAGCAATTTTCAGAAATTATAGATCCTAAAAATAAACGTCCTATTTTAGAACGGGCCGTCCTTATTACAAATACTTCAAATATGCCTGTTTCAGCAAGAGAAGCTAGTTTATTTTCTGGAGTTACAATAGCAGAATATTATCGAGATATGGGGTATCATGTTGCAGTATTAGCTGATAGTACTTCTCGTTGGGCTGAATCATTAAGAGAGATTTCAGGGTTATTGGGAGAAATGCCCGCAGAGGAGGGTTATCCTTCATATTTACAATCGAAACTCTCAAGTTTCTATGAGCGAGCAGGGCTTGTACATACATTAGGCACAGATGATTTAGGAACGGAAAGACTGGGTTCTATAACCATCTCTGGTACAATATCTCCCCCAGCGGGGGATTTTAATGAACCTGTAACTGCCATAACAAAAAGGGTGGTACAAACTTTTTGGGCACTAGATCCTAAGTTAGCATATTTAAAGCATTATCCAGCAATTAATTGGTTTAATTCATATTCTAACTATCCAGGTTATATTGCAAAGTGGTGGAGTGATAGAGATATTGACTGGCCGGAGATAAAAATTGATTGGTCGGAATGTCGAAAGGAAGTCAATGAAATATTATCTCTAGAAAAAGATTTAAGACCTGTTATCCAATTAATTGGAGAATATAACTTATCTGAAGAACAAAAGTTAATTCTTTTAATTTCCAATATCATTAAGAATGGATTTTTAATCCAGAGTGCTTTTGATGATATTGATAACTTTACAGATGTCAGAAAATTATTAGGATTAATTAAAATTATACTTCTAATTTATAACGAGGGTAAAAAACTATTAGATCGAGGAATCTCGATTGAGAAATTATTAGGTGATGATTTTATTGATAATATTTTAAGAATAAAACAAAATGTCCCTAATGAAGATTTTAAATCTATTGAAAAATTAAAAAATGCTCTTATTGAGAAGTTAATCCTTTCTAAACTTAAATAAAAGATATCTTTTTTTTTACACTTACTACAACACACTTGATTATGCTAAAAACGCTTTCTCTTAACAATTAAGGTTTGAACCACTCAAAAAAATAATAAGATTTTGTCAAAGGATTTGCGATAACAAACTTTTTCCTCACAGAAGTAGCGAGGCGTCCCGCTCTTACCATATCAATAGCGGTTATTTTTGTATCATGCGGTAAAACATGAACAATAAAAGGAGAATGCTCAAGACCAGGACCTTTTCGATATACAACAAAATCAGCACCAAATTTTAATCCCGGGCGTGGTATATACCCCTTTTCACGCAAATCTTGATATATTATGAATTTTTCCTCAAACTTATAATGTATTCGTTTTGCGATTTTAAAAAATTCTTCTGTTGTCAAATCTTTATCGTTTTCTGGGTCAAAAATAGTAATTTTTCCTTTTAGCAGCAAATAATATGCTTCTTCAATAGATAATTCCGAAGGCTTAGAAAAATATTCCAATCGTGGTTTACTAATTCCAAGGGGAGAACCAAAAAATTTTTGCTTTACATATAGATATGATGCATAAAATGGATTAAAAACAATTATCCGATTATTAACAAATTTTGTTGGAATTTTTTCAGGGATTTCATTTTCATCTATAGAATCCAACGAAATTTGAGTGTTCTTTTCATCACTCATCAATATAAATGTATTAAATATAATTTAATAATTCTTTCAAATTAATAAATCAACTATTAGATAGAGGAAACCTCCTTTTTTTTCACATATTAGAAAAAGGTAAAACTAGTAATTGGTTTATTCTAAAAAATAAGCCTTAATAGACTTTAGATTAATATAATCATGAAATAATTTTATATGAATGTATTTCATAATATTATAATAATTAAAAAAGGCTATAAAAGATATGATTAGACGAGCATATTTTGCTGGAAGTTGGTATCCGGGTAGTAAATCAGAATTAGAAAAAGAACTTGAGGATCTTTTTATAAATAGCGAATATGGACCTGGAATGTTACCTAAATCACAAAATCAAGAAATACGTACAATTATTGGAGGAGTAACTCCTCATGCGGGGTATTACTATTCAGGAAATTGTGCTGCTTTCACATTTTTTAATATATTCAAGGAAAAAATACCAGATACTATAATATTACTAGGAACGGATCATGTTGGTTATAATAAAATTGGTTTAATGGAAGAGGGTGAATGGGAAACACCTTTAGGGAATCTACAGATTGATGCGGCATTAGCAAGAAAAATTAGCGATAGTAGTAATGTAATAATCTCAGACAATTCCGCTTTCTCTGTAAGGGAGCATAATATTGAAATCCAATTGCCCTTCATAAAATATTGTGCAAAAAATCAAGAAGTTAACATAGTACCTATAAAATATGGCATTCTTAAATTTAGACAGTTCCAGAGTTATAATGTTTTAGATAAAGCAGCAGAAGATATTGCTAAAGCGATTAAATCTTTAAATAAAGATGTAGCTATTGTCGCATCAACAGACATGTCTCATGAGCCTGTTAGAACAGAAAAAGGCTTGGAAGCTATGAAGGAGATGGATAGAGCAGTAATTGAGGAATTTTTAAAAATAAATCCAGAAAACACATTTAAGGCTGCTTTAAATACCTCTGTATGTGGTCCTCAGACAATAACTTCACTAGTTCTAATTTGTAAAAAATTAAATGCATCTGATGCAAAACTATTGACATACTTTACGAGTTATGATAGGCGAGGCACATTTGGTCCTCATACTGTTGGATATTTTTCGGGAGTGTTAATAAAAGAATAATGATATTAAGTAATTATTAATTTAATTTATTAGAAATATGCCGGAAGAAAACGAAAAAGTAGATGATTTTATTAGTCTCTGGAAGAAAAAATTAACTTCCGAAGATAAAAGTCCATCTGTTATTGGAGATACTTTAAACAAAATGAGTTCATTACAACAAGAAAATGAAGAACTTAGGAAAAAAATAGCAGAAAACCTTGAATTAATCAGTAGATCTGAAGAAATAATTAGAAAAGCCGTTGGAGAGAAAGAAAAATTAAAACTAGAAAAAGAAGAAGCTTTATATGAAGTTAATATCCGTTTGAAAGATTTAGAGCAAGAAAACCTAGAATTAAGCAATAAAGTAAAGAGTATGGTTAAACTATTGCTCGAGAAAGATGAAGAAATTAAAAATAAAGAAAACCAGCTATCAAGTTTAGAAGTAACTGGTGTTAGCTCAGACTCTATTATTAACCAATCCTTAATTAATGATTTAAAGTCAGAAGTGTCAAGAAAAACCTCTCAGGTTTCAGAATTAGAATTAAAAATCTCAGATTTGACTGATGAAAACGAAGTATTACATCAACAGTTAGTTGAGAAAATTAAAAATCTTCCTATTGATTATGTTGTACCTGTAGAAGATATTGAAGTAATAAAACCACAACCACCTGAAACCTCTTCCCTGCCACTTGAACAGTTATGCCAAGATTTACAAACAGATTTAAATAAATATAAAAAAGTAATCGAGAAATTAACTAATGATAAATCTCAGCTCAAGCAAGTTTTAGAAAATAAAGGATACAAATTTGATACAGAAGAAATTGCTTCTTTGAGGACTGAAAACGAGGACTTGAAAAAAGATTTGGAAGATTTGCAAAAATCCTTAAAAAAAGAGACTATGACAGCTTCACAGGAAAGTAATTTAGGTTTTGAATCTAAGATTAAAGAACTTGAAATAAAATTATTAGAAAAGGATGATTTGATTACTCAATTAAAATTATCGCAAGTACCGCAATCTGTCACAGGTTCTGGACCTATGGCTCAATTAGTAGAGGATCTACAAAAAAATATAAATAAATTAAAAGCTACACTTAGGGAAAAGGATCAGAAAATAGCAGAACTGCAAAATAAATAAATCCTCAGAGTACTTTTTTATATAAAATTTTAATCTCCTATTTATAATTTGAATTCTTTTCAAAAATTTTTTCAATAATAAGAAATTAAAATTAGAAAAGATGAGTAGTCAAAAAAACAAGGATTTGACATTCCTTTTTATTGGACATTTGGCCATCGATTCTATAATTAGGTTTAAAAAATTAAGAAAACCAACTTTAGGCGGAAGTGTTTCTTTTGGTTCTTTAGCACTAAGAAAATATTGTCAAAATGAGAATATTAGTATTATCTCTAATTTAGGTAGATTGAATTTTAATATGTCCTTGTTGAAATTACTCGAAAGTAATGATATAGATTTAAGAGGAATAAAATGGTCTGACAGTAATAATACAAACTTTGTATTGGACTATATTAATCATTCTAGAACTTTAACTCTTAAAACCAAAAGTCCTAATCTTAGGTTTGATGACTTTCCTGAGGAATATTTAAACATTCAACCTGATATAATCGTCCTAGTTCCTTTGTGTAATGAAATCTCATATAATTATGTTTCTGAAATTTTACATGCTTTCCCAGATGTTTTTATCGGCATAGATTTACAAGGCTTTATCAGACATATTAATAGTAATGGTATAGTCTCGTATATACGGGACGAAAAATTAATCAAGAATATGAATAAAATTATTAATTTAATTGGAGATCGGTTAATATTAAAAGGCTCGGAAATTGAGATGAAATTACTATCTGGTAATAAAGATTTAGATGCAGTTATGAATCATTTTAATATTTTTGATAATAATGGAATTTATATTATGACTCTTGGTGAAGCTGGCTCAATGGTTATAAAAAAAGGGCAAGAACTATTAAGAATTCCAGCATTTAAAGCTAAAAAAGTTATCGATGAAACTGGGGCTGGAGATGTATATTTAGCAATCTTTTTGTACGAATTTCTTAATTCTGACATGTCATGGATGGCTATAAAAAATTCTGCTCTTTTAGCATCTGCTGCAGCATCATTTTTAGTTGAAAGAAAAGGTCCTGATGGATTTAAATGCAAAACAAAAGTATTAAAAAGAGTAAAACGAAAGAATTATATCAATTAAGGTGATTTTAAATACATATTAATTCGCATTTTGCAACAGGAGTAATATTCACTTCAATATTACACTACTTTTTTGATTTCACTTTAGTTGAATTCTTATTAATAGTAATTTTCTCTTTTATTAGTGATTTTGACGTATTTTTCTCTAAGTATGCTAAAGATCATAATCATAGAATGTTGATTTCTCATTCAATTATTCCTAGCGTTCTTATAATTTTATTAGGTATTATTTTTAATTGGTTAGCATTAATATTCAGTGGAGTAGCATATTTTATCCACATAATTATAGATACTTTTGACTGGGGTACAAATTTATTATATTTTTCAAAAAAACAGATTGGTTTTAAATTCTTAATTTCAAAAGAAGAATTTAATAATATCTCTAAATATTTAAAGAATTATAAGAAACCTGAGTCCTTTTTTGATGCAAAATATTACAATAATAAAATTTGTTTGAGCATTGAAATTTTATTATTTATCCTTATGCTAATTTTTATTATTCTTTTTGCTTTTCAATATGTTTTGATTATATTGATTTATTTTCCATTTTTATACTTTCATTTACAACGTCATTATTATCTAAAAAAATGTGAATCAAAGTAATTAGAAGCTTTAATTTCTTGTTGATAGTATTATACTATCCAAACTAATAACCTAAATGGAAAAACTTTAAGAATCCCCCACTGAAATTAAGATTATAGTTAAAAAGTACTAAATAAAATAAAGTGATAAATATGTCCGAAGTCATAAAAACCAAAGTTGGACTCTCTTTAGAGGAGAAAATGGTATTTAAATGTGAACTTGGCGAAATGAAAGTAAAAGATTGCTATATTGATGAAACTCATAAAGAAGAAGTTGACATGCTAGGGCCTAATCCATCTAGAATGTTGGCAATGGCAGTTTTAGGATGTTTAAGCGCAAGTTTTATTTTCTGTCTTAAAAAAAGGGAATTCACTCTAGAGGATTTAAAAGCAGAAGCAGAAGTAACAATCGCACGGAACGAAAAAGGATTTTGGAGAGTAAAAAAAATAGACGTAGATATTAACGCAAAAATCGATGATCCTAATGTGAAAAAAAGAGCTGATCAATGTAAGAAAATGTTTGAACAATATTGTATTGTTACTCAAGCCGTCCGTGATGGAATTGATGTTGAAGTATCCCTTAATTATTAATTTATTTCAATTTATTTCTATTGTTTATCCTAAAAATCCATTGTTTTCCCAACTATGCCTATTTGGCATTTATTTTTGAATTGTTCTTGAAATATTTCAATATTTTCAGTACAATGAAATAATGTAATACTTTTTATTATTGGATTTAATTCTGCTGCCTTTCGGGGCGAAAACTTAAAAGAGTGCATACCTCCAATGATATGTAACGGTGTATCTGACGGAATTCTAAGGATCTGACGATCATTTAGAAACTTATTTAACCCTGGATGGCAACATCCACAAATTAGTATAATTGAGCTATCTGATCGAATAAAACTAGCATGTTCATGGATGCCCCCACAATCTGATGATAAATAGGAATTAGTCAAAAATAAACCATCTGTAAACTCCACACATTCCCGAGCATTTTGATTTATTATCATGTTTTTTTGAGGAATCGGAAACCCCTTATAATTACCAGGAATATTCCAGTGTTTATGAACATATACAGGAACATCATTGTTTTCTTGTAAAATACCTGGCAAACCATCAGTGTGATCAAAATGGTTATGACTTAAAATAACTAAATCAATAGATGAGGGGCTTACTCCGTATTTTTTAAGATTAGATATAAGAGGAGGTATATTAGTGCCTGAATCAAATAATATTCTCTTATTATTGGTCTCTATCAACGCAGCAAAACCATATGATAAGATATACCCCTCTTTTGCTCCGTTTAAATCATCAACTATAATAGTTACTTTAACATTGCCCATTTTGAAAGATGAATTTTTTAATTAAATTCAATCTTGGATACCATCTTCAGTAATAGAAAATACAGCATCTTCTTCCGGTAAATGTGGGGCATCAACAACCTTAGCAACTCTTTGTTCTCCTTTTCCTTTTCTTAACCGTATTCTAATTGTAGCCCCATGAGCTATTATATTCCCTCCAGTTGCTCGAAGTGGATCGCCATAAAACACATCAGGTTTTGAAGAAACTTGATTTGTAAATAATATAGCTAACTCATCAAATGTTTCTGTTAATCTTAAAAGATCATGAATATGAGTGTTTAAAATTTGTTGCCTGTTAGCTAGAGTACCTCTTCCAATATATTCACTCCGAAAGTGTCCTATTATTGAATCAACAATAATAAGCTTAATATTTTTTTCTTCTATAATTTTTGCAGATTCTTTGACTAGGAGTACTTGATGATCACTGTTATAAGCCCTTCCATAGGTTATATTACGTAGGATTTTATTATAATCCAGATCCCTTGAAGATGCCATTTGGATAATTCTTTCTGGTCTAAATGTCCCCTCAGAGTCAATATATAAAGCTCCTCCCTCAAGGCCTCCCTCTTCATAACCTAATTGAACGTTAACACATAATTGATGGGCTATCTGCGTTTTTCCTGTTCGATACTCGCCGTAAAGCTCAGTAACGGATCCAGGTTCTATACCTCCGCCTAATAGGTCATCTAAATTTGGACTACCTGTTGTCAACTTTTTTAAAATCTTCCTCTTTTCCCAAATAATATCCGCAGATTTAAATCCCATTTTTTCAATTTCTTGAGCAGATTTAATAATTTTTTGAGCTGTTTTTTCTCCAATTCCTGCTTCTTCAACTAGTTTTGAAAGCGGATATATTGCTAAAGTCCTAATGGAAATAATTCCCGCTTCTTTAAGCTTCTTTAAGGTAGCATCTCCCACTCCAGGTAAATCAGTTAAATCGTACTTTTCTTTAGGTTGATTTTCATCATCCTGGGATTCGTCATCTGACTGAACTTGTTTTTTAGCCATGATTGAGACTTCCTCTAATGCAAAATTAATGCAATTTCGTTAATTTATTATGAATAATATATAAAAATAATAATAAAATATTAAGTAAAGAATAAAAAATTAAGAGTTATTTTTTCTTTTGTTGAGTTGTTTTTAGTTGAAATTCCTTACCACTTCTAGTTATTAATAATAGGATGATGAACAAGATAACTGAAAATAAAAAGGTTAAGACAGCCATAGCCTCCGGTAGCCATATGTAGCTTAAATACAGAAATGGTAGAATAAATAAAGCTATAATTATAATAAAAACAGGTATAGGAACTTCTTCTCCCTTCAAATCTATTAAAAGTGGAATGATTATTAAACCAACACTTATAGATGCTGCCATTCTAAAACCCATTAAAATTCCTAAATCAACCCATGCTTCAATTGCAAAAGTATCTGTGTAAATATCTGGCATAAAGGCAAACCAATAAGGTCTAGTATTATCCTTCATTGATGCAATTGAAGCTGGTAAAATTCCTGCAAGCATAATTTGGATAATAATGGCTAGCACAAAATAGAGGATAATCTCGTTAATCTCTTTTTTTTCAGAAGCCACTCCATATAAATCACGAGCCAAACAGATATCCCATAGAATAAATAATACTAAATATACCCCAAGAACATCAAATCCATAACCCCAGAGAACATTTGTAGGCAGAAGAGCCATAACATAAGCTAAATATCCGTATTTCTCATTTCTTTTAAATATATCAAATACTAAAAACACTCCAAATATTACAAAAAATGTTACTAAAAATACTATAGCCTCAGTAGTAGGTGTAAATGCCATGTTGAATATTCCCTTTTATGTTAAATTTTAATTCTATTATTATTAATATAAAATCCTATATTTTAAATCTTTAATAGGTTGGTTTTTATTTTTCATATGATAATTCTAATTCTGAAATAATTTTTGATAATTCTTCTACCATTTTTTTAGAATTTTTTATATTCTCTGATTCTGCTGAAAGAAGAATAGCATTTCGGTTTAAAGCTACTTTAATATTAGTATAAACGCCATCTCCAATGATTTTCAATTCATTTATTATATCTTGGTACGTGAAACCATGTTCCTCGGCAAATTCAATTAATTTATTATGGATATTTTCAATCATTTCCGCAGAAGCAGGTAATGTCTTATTTACTTTTATACCTTTTGGAAAGCCTTTAGTTAATGAACTAACAAGGTCTTTTTGTGCTGTCATTATTTCAAGAATCTTTAATAGGATGAAATTTCCATCACTGAAAGGACTATATTGGGGGAAGTAAAATTTGAAGGTATCAGCAGCTGCAAAACATGCTCGTTCTTCCCTTATTTGCCTTGAAATTTCACCAGGATAGTTTTCAACCAATTTTATAGGAAAACCAGATTCTAGGATAAAATCCTTTACAACTGGAGAAATCGAAGGAGTTGTAATGATTGTACTAGATTTAGATTTTTGAATTCGCTCATCATAAGAAACAAATAGCATTAATAAATCCTCATAGCTTATTTCCAAACCATTCTCATCTAAAATCAATATTCTTGAGCCATCAACATCAAATAAAACCCCCAAATGACTATTTGAAGCTTTTACAATATTTGCTGTATTTCTAATGGTGTTTATACTAGGGACAGGATTTTGTGATCTCTGTCGGTAGTGCGTATTTAAAGCAATAACTTCAACGCCTATATCATTTACTAGAATAGGAGTAATTTTTCCAGTCGGTCCATATGAACAATCCATTACAATTTTAAGATTTTCTTCAGTAATTCTTTTTTTATCTACAAATTGTTCTAAAGACTTTATATATACATCCTGGGTTTGAGGTATAGCGTTTATTAGTCCAATCTTACTTGGTTCGACGCGTCTAACTTTTTCGGGGTAAATATTATAGGATTGTATTATTTTTTCAATTTCAGCTGGTGCAAACTCTATTCCTCCCGCATCAACAAATCTAATACCTACATCTTCACTATACAAATGTCCACCAGAGAAATAGGTGCCTCCACTAGTTCCAAATCTTCTTATTGTAAATTGCAATAGAGGATAAGTACAATCAGATAAGTTTAATATATTAATACCAGTACTCATAAGACCAGAAGTGTAAGCCCTCTTCAACATACGACTATCGTTATGATAATCCCTCCCAATAACAATAGTTTCGTTTTCATTGAATATACTTCCATGAATGGAACCAATTGAGCTTGAAACCTCTGGAGTAAATATATAATTAGCACGCCCGACTATTCGACCACCCTTGTTCAAAGTTTCTAGGTTTTGAACCATTTAAATCATTTAAAAGGTGAATTATTTAAAAAAATGCAATTGGAAATTATAAGTAATATAGCTAAATTTGAATTTATAATTTTAACTGTTTTAAAAAATTGAAAAGAATTATTTGCGATAAAATATTAAAAAAGTTATCAATCTATTGTTCTAAACTGTTAGATTTTAATTATTATTCGAAAGTAAGTAATCATGACTGAAAAATTAGGTTCCTTTGTATTAGTCTTACATTCTCACCTTCCATGGGTTCTTAACCATGGAATTTGGCCCCATGGCATGAGTTGGGTAAATGAGGCCGCAGCAGAAACATATATTCCTTTGTTGCAAGAATTATATAAGCTTATTGATGATGGTTATCATCCAAAGTTGACAATTGGTATTACACCAGTATTATGTGAAATGCTTAGGCATCCTACTTTTATCGATGGATTTTTAGGTTATTTAGATGAAAGAGTTACAGGAGCTTTAAATGATTATGATGATTTTACAGAAAACAAATACGAAGATGGTAGAATTAAATTAGCTAAATGGTGGGAGGAATTTTATGAACGTGTAAGGGATGATTTTCTTCATAAATTTAATAGAGATGTTATTGGAGGATTTAAAAAACTTCAAGATGATGGATTAGTTGATATCATAACCTGTGGTGCAACACATGGATACGCTCCCTTACTTTCAAAAGATACATCTATAAACGCTCAATTTAAAACTGCAGTTGACAATTACGAAATGCATTTTGGGAGAAAACCAACAGGAGCATGGTTACCAGAATGTGCATATCGCCCAGGTTACCGATGGAGAAATCCTATTACTGATGAGGAGTATGACCGCCCTGGTATCGAATATTTTCTTGCCAAAAATGGTTTGAAATACTTTTTTGTGGATACTGCCCTATTATTAGGAGGAAAATCGCAAGGTGTATATGCTGCAAGATTTCCACTGCTAAAAGAATTATGGAAACAATTTTCTGACCAATATGAAGAAATTCCTACTTCATTCGAAAAATCGCAATATGAAGCGTATTTAGTATCAACAGATCCGTCAACCAAATCACCTGTAGCTTTTTTTACACGAGATGAAAAAACCGGAATTGTGGTATGGAGCGGCGAACATGGATATCCAGGTTGTGCTGAATATCTTGACTTCCATAAAAAACATTGGCCATCAGGAAACAAATATTGGAAGGTTACCCACGCAAAGCTTGACCTAGGAGCGAAAATGTTATATTGGCCTGATGATATTCCAAGAAAATTAGATGAAAATGCAGGTCATTATGTACAACTCATTAAAGATATTCTTAGGGATTATAAGGATAAAAATGGTACTAACGGAATTATAGTGGCACCTTATGACTGCGAACTCTTTGGACACTGGTGGTTTGAAGGAAATTGGTGGTTAGCAAGAGTTTTAAGGTGGGTTGAGGATGATCCAGCGGTTGAATTGACCAATACTAGATTATTTTTAGAAGAAAATCCACCCAATAAGGTTGTCCAAATCATTGAAGGGAGTTGGGGCCAAGCTTCAAGTCATTGGGTTTGGTTAAATGAGTGGACAACTTGGACATGGGAAAAGATTTATGAATGTGAAGCTAAAAGTGAAGAAATCATGGCTAAATATAAGGATTCTTCGGATGAGCATTTAACTAAAATTTTAAAGCAAATGGCTAGAGAATTGCTACTCTTAGAAAGTTCAGATTGGCAATTTTTAATTACAACTTGGTCAGCACGAGACTATGCTGAAAATAGAATTGCTCTTCATTATGAAAATTTTAACAGATTATATAATATGGCTTCGAAATATGGAAGTGGACAACATGTTGATGAGGGAGAATGGCATTTTCTTGGAACTCTTGAGGTTAATGATGGTATATTTAAAGATATAGATCTTAATCCATTTGCTAAATAACTAAAAAATTACATACTAAATTCATGAATAGGGTAATCGTAATTTCTACCCATAACTATTTTTATCTCTTTCTTTTGCATATTATAAACTACAGACCATTGAGTACTACTTTGAGAAACGGTTTCCAAAAGGTTTAAGGCTTCAATTGGATCCATATTTCCTTCACTGGCACTTAAAACTGATTCACATGTATTATATCTGCTACATCCCTGTTTCGTACTATTTGTACTTCCATAAATGACAAAATTTGTAGAAACCTGCCACATTTGTTCATTTCTGAGAATTGTCATCTCACCACCAACCCATTCGATTACAGCAGAATTCCCTGTTGCATCAGCAATTAAATAATGTAAATCAGGACCTGGAGGAAAATAAACATTGTAATCATCCCATAAGTCTAAAGCCTCATCAATATTTATTGCATAATCTAAAACTAATCGCATAAACGATAAACTTCCTAATGTAACTTTTTCTGGATCTATTGCATTTTCCGCATTAGGAATAGCCATACACCCAATTGTTAAGCCAAATTCATTCATACCATCTAATAAGAAATATGGTGATCTCAAAAGGTCTTGGAGATTTTCAATAGGTTGTTGAGAAATTTGATAGTCATTATAAAAGCCAAGAAATCCTAAATCTACCATTGAAATGCTTTTATATCCATTAGGAGGATCAGTATACAAAATAAGTGCCGGACGATGAGACCAATCAAAATTTCTTCCAAAAAGCATATCAGTCTGATTATTTAATGTCGCAAAGCATGTGCAAGCCCAATTAGTATTCAAAACTGTCTGAGTAGAACCAAACTCACCTGCTTCTAAATAGGTTTCGAATCCATAATCTCCATGGTAATTCATAGTGTACAGAGGATGATTGTCAACTTTTCTTAAACTTGATAATGTATCTTGTTGAGAAGGAGGTGAATAGGGGTTTTCAGAGAAAGATATTATAATAACTATGGGTGTGATAATTGCTAAAAAGGCAATGACAAGAATGATCTTTTTCTTATTAATATTTGCCAACTTATTTCTTTTTATATTTTCAGGTTCCATAATATGATTAAAATAATTTGGTCTTTATTCTGAAAATTATTTTTGAAAACTAATATAGTTTTATATGTGAGGCTTACTCCATATGCGAAAAAGTAGAAAAAACAGTATACTTTTATTATCTATAACGTGGTAAATCTTTAGTTTCTTCAAAATAATTTTCAACTCCAATCTCTTTCATTCTAGTATTCATTTTTAACCATCTTTTTTTAAGATGTTGATCAAAATTTGTGTTCTCACACGGAAAATCTGAGCATTGAAAACAAAAATCGACACCTTTTTCTTTATAGCATTTAATAATTCCACAATTGGGATACTTACAAACACCTTTTCGACAACCAGGGCAATCTCCCTGAGTAAGGTAATGTAAAAGCTCCTTAAAGTTTGGATAATTTTTAAAAACCGGAAGAAATTTAGAAAATCTTTCGGCATAAATGTCAAAGGCTCCTAATAATTGTTGTAATTCCTGGCTATGCATTTTTATTTCCCCTTCCGTATTTGCGAAACATTTTTTACAGCTTAGGCCACAAGGCGCTAAAAAGTTTAAGATTTCTTTATATTTCATATTTAATCTCCAAAATTTCTTAATCAAGAGTTAAATTTAAAATTTTATGACTACAAATAAAATAATCAAGAGTTAGGTATTTATGCTTAAAGAATTGAAATATATTTCAATAAATAAAAATTTTAAATTGATTGATAATGGAAAGCAGTTTAAACTTAGTTTTTGGTAATCTGAAAATCCAGCATATAAATTATATTTATCAAGATGCTGAAAAACATGCTAAAATGATGGAATTGATATTTAAAATGCCTAAATTTGAATTTTCTGAAGATTTAGATCATCCTGCGATCTATCGCGGGAGAGATACTAAATTTTCCATTAAAATAGGAGTAAGTCGGTGTTTTAATACATCTATAGAGATTTTTGAATGGATCAAGGGTGATTCTGTTTATAAAGAATTTGTAGATACTCAAAAAGAAGGGCTACATCATTTTGGAGTATTTGTTGAAAATTTACAAGAATATATTGATTATCTACAAAAACAGGGAATAGAAGTAATCCAAACTGGTATGTTTCCACCTAGATTAAAATATGCTTATATGGATACTGTAAACATTTTTGGAGTGGTAATTGAGTTTATAGAAATAGTTAAACGGAAAAGTAAAAGTTAATAATTCTATATCAATACTTACTTGAAAAATTTATATATCATTAGATACAAAATTACAATATGGCGAATTACTGTGGGAAATGTGGTTCAGAAATTCAATCTAATTTAGAGATATGCCCTTATTGTGGTGCTGAATTAAAGAATCAATTACTCTCAAATACCTATGCTCAAAAACGCCCAATACCTCTAGAGATTCCCGATTTTGGCCCTGTTGAAATAACAGATTCAGGAAAAAAAACGTTTTACTGTATGATAGCAATTATTATTTGTCCAATTATAGTCATTAATGGGAGTCTTTTTTCTTTTGCATCAACGAGTGGTTATCCCGAACTGTCTTTAATGATTTTTCTGTACGTTGATTTACCACTTATCGCGATATTTACACCGTTGTTATATTATTTTTACAAGCTGTATACCTCCACTTCAACAATTACTATTTCAATAATTGGTATAGAATTTATACAATTTCCAAAGAGACACCCGTTCCAAGTAAATTGGTCGGATTTTGATACTGTAAATTTTAGAGTTAGCGGGACTAGAGCTATTCCTGATTCCACATTAACATCAACAAGACCCCTGATTAGAACTTTAAAAATTAAATTCTTGAGAGATCACCCTACACCCTATCGAGCAGGCATAAAGCATAAAATATTTAGTGATGGAAAAGCTCAAGTAATACTTAATCAAATAATTTACTATGCGAAAAAGATGAATAAAACTATCATTACTAACCGAAGAACAAGAAAATATTACTCCCTACAAATTTAAGATTAGTCTAAAAAATTAGTTAATCTTTCTAAAATAATCAATATTGATATCTTGGAAACACGAGTCTATAGACTCAATTTCTTCCAATTCATTTAGGTTTAATCTAGATTTTTCATTAAAATTTTTTGCTGCCCAGATTAGCTTATTAAATCGTTGATGATGATGATGGAATCTCTGATTCGCATATTCTTTTGCCTGTTTTGTATAAAGAAGAAATGGCCAATCGCTGCCCTCCATTAATAGAAGTTCCCGAGCGATTTGTTGTAAAATTTTTATTTCCCAAGCATTGGGATTTGGATACTGTTCCAGAACATTTTCAAATTCTTTGATTGATCCATTAATGTATGACCAGATCCAACCATGCTCAGGATTTTTCCACACCCTAAAATCACCCCCTTCTCCCCAGCTACTTTCTCTCATTTTTATTATTGAAAACTGATCTTTATATTTGGAAAGGTATTCTGAGATTGTAATCATATTAATGGTATCATGTAAATTGAGTGATTCAAAAACTTTTTTTAACCAATTAACGCCTTCGCCCCACCAATGGCCATATAATTCAAAGTCTGTTGGTAAAACCACTATTCCCTCAAAGTTATATAATTTTGAAAACTCATGCAATTCTTTTTCAATTATAGAGATAAAATGATGAGCATGAGAGTCCAAAGTTTGATTTGCTTTATCAATATCATAAAGCTGTTTTTCTTCCTTGCCTAAATCTTTCCTTGTAATTCTCCAATAATGTAAACCTGACTCATGATCTTTCTTATGAAATTCTCTATAATATTCATTTCCAGGATATCCTATCATAGAATCCCATACTTGCCTACTAGTTTCTTGATTACGTGCAAACACTGAAACTCTCGTTTTCAAATTATAACCAAAATTAGAACTTAACCAAATTTCATTCTTTTGTTCTAAAATTTCAGCATTTAAAATTCCATGGGAATCTACAAAGAAATATTCAATTCCTGAATTATTTAACCAATAATCAATACTTTCCCGCAATTCACCTTGGAAATATTGCTCTGGGCGATATGCACATTCTGGAAGCCAGATTCCTTTAGGGTCTTGTTTGAAATACTTTTTATGAGTGTCTACTGCCGTCTGAATTTGGGAAAAAATACCCGAATCACTCTCAATTAGCGGTAAAAACCCATGGGTGGCAGCACAGGTTATCAGTTCAATCATACCCTCATCCTGTAGCCATTTAAAGCTCCCTAAAATATTTCTGTAATAATAATGATAAAATGTTTCTAACACGTATTCAAAATTTTTTAAATGAAATTCTGCTATTATCTTTCTTTTAGGGCGATTCTCGAACCGTTTAGTATCATTTTTAGCTCTTGAAATTAAATTTTCCATATATTCTGTAAATTTTTGCTTCATGTATTCATCTGCAAGTTGTTCTGCTAAAATGGGGGTAATATTTATTGTAATGGCTGTTTTTATGCCATTTTCTTTTAGTTCTCTTAAAATATTTAACATAGGGATATACGTTTCATTCATGGCCTCCATGAGCCATTCCTCACCGGCAGGCCAAGTTCCAGATTTTTTACACCATGGTATATGCCCATGAAGGACTAAACCAAAATATCCAAGACTCATTGCAAGTAAACAAATATAAAATATTTATTATTAATAACTTTTTTCAAATAAAAGAATATAGTATAAATTAAATTTGTTCTCCAAGCTCTATTGTTTTATCTCTTAATTCTTTATCATCGCTTATTTTACAATTTGGAGCTACAATTGTATTAAATAAAACTACATTATTTCCTATCTCACAGTGATCACAAATTATTGATTCAATGATTTTACATCCTGCTCCAATATTTACGTTATCCCATATGACACTTTTTTCTATGACTGAATCCTCCCCAATTTTCACTTGATGACCTACTGAGGTTAATTCTTTAATTTTAACTCTGTTATAAAGCTCTACAGATTCTCCGAAGCATGTAGGTTTTTCTATGGTTACATTCTGCCCTGAGTTAATTATGCCCATAACAAAGACATGATCATATTCTTCTCCATTTGGAGTAATTGGCCAAGCATATTTTCGTAGTAAGTCCCAATTTGCCCACTTATACGTCTGTGCATTTCCACAATCAAGCCAATAATAATTCTTTACATATCCATATAAATCATAATTATTTTCGAGTAAGTACGGAAAAACCTCGCCTCCGAAGTCCATTACATTAGTCTCATGAAGTACATTTGCAATATCCTTTTTAAAGCAATAAATTCCAGTGTTAATAATATTGGTATGCAAAAATAAATCTGTTCTTTGTGCCATACTACTCAAATACAATTCCATAGGAGCAGGTTTTTCTAAAAATAAATATATTTTCCTATTTTTATCTAATAATATTACACCGTATTGACTCGTGTGGCTTTCACTTGTTTTCATTGAAATCGTAGCAATACCTCCTTTCTCCGAATGAAAATTCATAAAATCTCTCATTGGAAGATTTGTCACTATATCGGCCATACTTACTACTATTTTATCAGAATCTATCTCATCAATTAGTAATCTGTAGGCATCTGCAGTACCCCTACTTTCTTGAACCCAACATTCTAATTCAACATCTCCTAACTTATCTGGAGTCCATGTTTTTTCAATGTGTTCTTTTATTAATTCTCCTTGCCATGCTAAAGCTAAAATGATGTGTTTAATATCGGCATAAATAAGATGAGCAATCGAATAATCTACCATTGGTTTATTTGTAACTTTCACTAATGGTTTAGGTACTAATGAAGTCAAAGGCATCAATCTTTTACCTTTACCACCAGCAAGTATTATAGCAGACCATTCTCTCATATTGAATTCCTCAAAAAATTCTCATAATTTATATAGGAACTAATAGATATAAATCTAATTTTATTTGAAATTTAAAAGTTATTAAATTAGCCTATTAAATTCTAGTTCAAAAGAATAAACAAGATCTGAATTCATAGATATTTTTCCAACGCCTTTCTAACTTCCATAGCTGCAATATGGGGCAATTTACGTGCTACTCTCATATCATCAGCCATCTCAGCACCACCAATTGTCTCATGGGGAATAATATCTCCAAACATGTGAAAGTTAGCGTCATATCCGAAAGGACAACCCTGAAACAAAATATTACGGTTTTTGTCAATTTCAATATCGTCTAAAGCTTGAAAAAGAAACTTTAAAGATTTTGCTAGATTGTTTATCTGATTAATTTTTAATTGAGAAAATCGTCTTATATGTTCATTTGGGTGAAATCTAATGTGAAAATTCCTCACTGGACTTCCTGTAGTATAAAAAGTCCAAAATCTGGATTTTAATATAATTCGGTCAGTATCTCCATGTGAAGTTTCACAAAGATGACAATATTCACCCATTTCTTTAAATGCTCGTAAATGCCCTTCTAATCTTGATCCATGGCCATCACCATTTAAATCAATAAAAACTTGACTATGTAAACGGGGTTGTGATCCCCCTACTTTCATTCCTATGTTAAAAAAAGGACTTACGGGAATATCATAAAAATCTTTCTCAATTGCCTCCACAATTGAGTATAATATCGCTTCTTTCATTGATAAAAATATTCCTGCTAAAATTTCTTCTGGAATTAAATTAAAGCATGAAGATGGGTAAAAATCTCTCGAAATAGTTACTAAATTTATCCCTTTAGCAAGTTTCAAGTGGGATGGTAAAAGTTCTGATATTTTTTTTTCAATTATAGGATCGACTACTCTAGCCATTGAAGGATATCTATTTACCAAAGTTACAGCTTTTATATTATTTGGAATTCTTTCAATTCGATGTGGCATATCGGTAAAAGGATTATCTCGCTTTTTTTCATCTTCGGTTATTATAATAGTGTACTCATCTCCTAACTGAATTCCCCAATCATCATAAATGACTTTACCCTCCATAATTGATGTAAATACATCCTTATATTTTGCAACCATATGTTTTTGACAATCAAAAAATTGTTTTTCCTCTTCTATAGTTTTAAATCCCTTTGGTCTTTTACCACGAATAGGAGAAAGGTAAGAATAATGACCATAAAAGCGTTTTAGATTCTTATGAAGACCAAATTCGTTAGCAGTAATCATTATCGTTGATAAAGGATCCCATCTCTTAATAGGAACATCATAACTAGTTTTATCCTTAAAATTTTCTTTATTTATTATTCCCCATTCCATAAAAGCTGGAAACATCTTTTTTTCATTTTTGTTTATATCTTTCACCATTTTTTTCATATCCTAAGAACTGATTGGTTTTACATTTACTTCAATATAAATGACTTATTCAATTCTAATTAATTAATCTTTTTAGTCAAAAAAAGATCTATATAAATTTCAAAAATGTTTAGTAAAACTTAAAAAAGATTTAAAAATTTTTATTTTGCTTTACCTTTACATAAATGTACATAAACAAGTTTTTCTCTAATTTTTACTATCTATAAAACAAAAAAAAAAGGAAAAAAGATAAAAAACTTATGTGTTCACTCAAACTGGCTAATACTTATATCTAAAAAGTGAATTTCTAATATTCTAACCTCTTAACGATTTTATATGTTTTAAATTCACGAACAGGTTCAGAATTCTCATCTAATTTCTCAATAGGTATGCGAACAAAATGTTCATCATCAAAATCTTCAATATTACTATCATTGAAGTTAACAATATTGTTGGCAGCTTTAAGTTCTTTCAAAAGGAAGTCTCTTACTGCACATCTTATTAATTCAGATCGAGATGGGTAAAGACCATTCTCTCCAATCAATTTATTAATAGCATCAATATAACTTTCGGGTACATTAACTGTGACGATCTTCATTTAAAAGTCGCCTTAACCTCTAATTTTTTTTAAATTCCTATATATAATATTTTATTGCAATATGTTATTTAAACCTTTTTTTTTAACCTATTAATATGTATTTAAAATAAAAATTTTCCTTATTTGAAAAATTAAGATGACTCCTTAAAGATTTAATATTCAAGTAAGCATAATGATGAAGATTGAGCCTTG
>JBATUM010000324.1:0-29571 GCA_049671145.1 Promethearchaeia archaeon | reverse complement strand
AGTAATTCTTCAATTTTATCTAATGTAAGAGCCTCTTGTAATTTATCAATAATATCTAATTTCGTATCTTGAATAAGCTCTTCTTCCATTCTTTCTTCAAAAAATACACCAGATTTTAGTTTATCTTGTATTCGAATTGCTGTAAATTCTTTCCATTCAGTAGTGTTATATATTTTACATATAAATTGAAGACACTGCCCTCCTTTTGTCTTACAGTTTTGCTCTACTATGTTAATTCGATAGTCATTGTTCTTTATTTTAAGAATAAAATTAGCTACACTTTCTAGCATTCCACATAAACCACAAGCTAAACCTTCAGTTTCTTTGTTTTGTAAATTTTGAAAATTAAAAGTATCTTTCTCATCTAGTCCATAACTAGCACAAATTGGACAGTTCTTAATCTTAACAATATAATCATTATATTTAGTACCCTCTTTAGGTATTTCTTCATAATTTAAGCCTCCTTCTTCTATCTCCTTCCCAAATACCACAATCCATAATAGCTCAAAATATTCAACTACTTTTTTAGGGCTACCTGGCATCCATTTAAATATACCCGAATGGCGTTCGCATGATTCTAAAGCTGCATTTTTCCCAATTTCTCTTAAAATAATTAGACTATCTTCCTCATTCTCAGTTATTTCATTAATCTCTTTAAGAATTTCGCGATTAAGAAGTGTATAGAAAAGAGAATTAGTACTTCGACCGAAAGCTTTTGAAATCTTTTTTAATAGCCATTGTACAATACCCATGTTATTTTCCTCCATCAGTATATTTAAATAATTGAATACATGATTTATTACCGAAAGTACGTGATTCTTTAATTTCTATAGGATGAATCGAGAAGGAATGATCTTCCTCTGCCTGATTATTAATCAAGGACACGAGTTCAGCAACCATAGCTGCTATGATTTCACATCCAGCAACGTGAATGTCTTCAAAATGATATTTACATAGAGCACAATCATTATCTTTCACAGAAATAAGTTTCTCGTAATCATTGATTTCAATCGAAACTGAACTATTTAACACGTTCTTATAAATAGTAGCAAGAACTTTCTTTATATTTGTGATATCTACCCTATCAATGGGTTTCCAATATTTAATATATGTGTTTGCAATATTCTGACCCATTCTTTGAAATCTCTGCTTAATTTCAGAAATATTATTATTTTTTATAAAACGTTCAAGATGGTAAATCGCATTTCGCATTTGATTCATGGTAGCCTCTGATTCGACTAAATCTTTTCTTGAATAACTCATCATAAATCTACTCTGAAAATTCAAAATTTAAATAATAGTTGAAAAAGGATAATCTAATTTAATATTTATGATACAAATTCGAATTTTATAGGGATGAGATTTTAATTTTACAAAAGAGATTTGTTATGAGAAGAAATTCATAACTTTTCTTGTTAGCTCCTTGATTTTTTATAAATGAAATTAATATAAACTCAAATTAATTATTCCTATCAATATTAACCAAAATAATTTATTATTTTGTACATTATTAAAACTAACTTTAGGAAAATTTGTAAATATTAAAGGTTGAGATTTTATGACTAATATCGAAGAATTAAAAAATTATGGGCTTGATATTACTGAGGATATGAAGCAAGGAGTCTTAATATGTGATATATATACAGTTTGGTGTGGGCCTTGCAAGTTTTTAAGCCCAATCTTAGAAAAGCTCAAGGAAGAGGGGCTTATAAAATTACTAGCCGTAGATTTAGACCAAAATAGACCTTTAGGTGAAAAATTTGGTGTGACAGCTATCCCAACGCTTCTGTTTTTTAAAGATGGCGAAATGGTTGATGGTACTATTGAGATTCAAGGTCAACCCTTAGTAAGAGATGGAATAATGATAGGAGCCGCTGGAGAGAATGTTTTAAAAAGTATTATAGCGAAGATTTAATTTTTCATAAACATGTATTTAACAAATTGATTTACTCTTTTTTTTAACTAGCTTTTATAAACCTATTAATTTCATTTAAAATGTTTGAAATATCTTTTTTAAAATGATTTTAATTGAAAAATAAAAGAATTAATTTTAAAATAGAATGAGAGTTATTAATATATAAGTTTAAGTAAATCTCATATAATTAAAATGGCAACTATAGATTTTGATTTTAGAAACCAGATCATCCAATCTGATATTGGGAGTACGCTTGCTTACTGTTATCAGTGTGCTACTTGCAGTGGAGCATGTCCAGTAGCACAAGTCACTAATGGACGCTATAATCCAAGAAGGTTGATTTTAGATGCTCTCCTTGGACTAAAAGAAAAGATTTTTGGTAAGGAAAACGCATTTAATATCTGGGGATGCACTGTATGTGATACCTGTGATGAAGTTTGCCCTCAAAAGGTTGAACTTACTGAAATCTTTACTATTCTAAAAAATATGAGCGTTGATCGAGGAGAAGCACCTGATTATTATACTACTCAAGCATCAACAATTTTGGAAAATGGAAAAGCAATCCCGATGCAACCAGCGATAGAAAGGAGGAGGGATCAACTTGGATTACCAAAAGTTTTAACTCCTGATGTTAATGAAGTACAAAAACTTTTAGAAACAACAAAATTAACTGAAAAACTTAAGAAAGAAGAATAATTTTTCTTTTGATACTCTTTTTACAAACAAATTTATTTTTAACATTATAATCCTTCTTAAAATTAGATTGAAAATAGAATTATTTAATATTAATAATCATTAAAGAAGTGAATTTGATGAGAAAGCCAGTTATTGGTGCAAATTGGAAAATGAATCGAGGAACGCCTAAGGAAGCATTAGAAATGATTCAAGATTTTAAATCTAACATAAAAAAAATAAATCTAGTTGATATTATTATTTTTCCGCCATATACAGTTTTAAATACAATTTTGAATGAAGTTAAAAAGACTCAAATAAAGGTTGGAGCTCAAAATATGTATTTTGAAGAAAAGGGAGCTTTTACAGGAGAAATTTCTCCTATTTTCCTTAAAAAAATTGGTTGTGAATATGTTATACTGGGACACAGTGAAAGAAGAGATATTTTTCAAGAGACTGATGAATTAATAAATAAAAAGTTGAAAAAAGCGTTATCCATAAATTTAAATCCTATAGTTTGTATAGGAGAACACCTTGAAGATAGAGAAGCTGGTAAAACGAAAGAAATAATTCTTAATCAATTCATGAATACTTTTAAAGACCTTACCCAAGAAGAATTTAAAAAAGTTATCATTGCTTACGAACCAATTTGGGCGATAGGAACAGGTATAACTGCTACCCCAGAGCAGGCTGAGGAGATACATCTCTACATTCGTGAATTATTAGAGAATAACTATGATAGAGATACAGCTCAAAGTGTAAGAATTCAATATGGTGGTTCAATAAAACCAGCTAATGCTGAAGATCTATTTAGAAAAGAGAATATTGATGGAGGTCTAGTAGGAGGCGCATCCCTACAAGGAGAATCTCTATCTGAAATAGTAAAAGCGGCGCAAACAACTTTAAGATAGATAATTTATTAAATTTATCCAAGAATTTGATTAAATTTTGCAGCTAATTTTCCAGGGAATTCTCCTAAGTAAGATTGGGGTTCAGCGAATAAGAGATAAAAATATGACTCAAACAACCCATTAACTGTTGGTCCTACTCCTGACTTAATAATATATACCCATATTTGCTCTTGTGAAAGAAAAGACTGCCTATAAATCCATTCCATAGGAGGAATTTCAGGAAAAATTCCAATGTGCCTAAGAATAGTGTCAGTATCATTTAAAGAATATTTTTTTCCAAATACGATAATTGGTGATAAATCAAATGAAGTAACACATATTCCATTAAGACCATAATCTTTCATTTCACTGAGTAGATTATTTCCTAGTTTTGATATTTCATGCGTGTTAGTTTGAATTCGATTTTTTGCTTCCTTATCCAATAGAATATCAAGAATTAAGTCTTCCTCATTTTGTAAAATTTCTAAGGCAGAATCGAGAGGAATTTTATCTACTATGATTGAATTATAAATTAACTTTATTTTTTGATGAACTGATTTATGTAATAAATAAGGTTCTGTTTGTATAGTTATCAATACATCTCCATTATATTTTGAATCTTTATCAAAATATTTAGCTTCTTTATTTGAATTAAATTCAAGAATTTCTATTTTTTTATCTAAATTACGCGCAAATTCAAATAAGGCAGAAACTAGACCCGCATTAAGTTCAAAAGAACTGACAGGGTCCAAATTTAAAACAGGATCTGACTTATTTTCGGAAAAATCAAAAAATCTTAAAAATAATTTCACATCTTTCGGCGGATCTTTCACACGCAATTGGTAATAAGGAAATCCAGTGTTTGTTATAACTGAAAGCTCGTAAAAGGTCATATTCTCTGATTTTAATAATAAGGTTTCATCAAATAATTTATTGTATATCTACTAATAATGATTTAAGTATAAATATTTAAATTAATTGAGTTAATATCTATGTGATAATAGGGAAAACAAAAGATCTTTTCTTTTGAAATATTTCTTATTTTAAAATAAGGGCAGGTCTTCCAGGGAAAGCTTGAATTGCCTTTTTTTCACGTGAATCTCTTTCATGCAATACATTAATAGGGCAGAGATATTTTTTTTCAAATAAAGACTTTATTTCGGTAAAAAAACGATATTCTTCATCAGCAGATAGGGGCGATCTCATATATTTACCACGATTTTTTAATACGTTTCCAACGATTTTGGAGATAAATTTACCATATTTCTTATAATCTTCATTTTTCATTATTTCTTTAATGATTTGGTTATGATCTTCCATATTTTCAATTAGTTCTAGTAAATCTGAAACTATACTATGCTTCCAATCTTCAGCGACGATAATTGATAGTTCTTTAATGTTAGTTACCTTGATAATATGCAAAATTTGATTTACTGAATCCATTGTATTATTTAGAAGTTTCCATTTATAGTCATTTTCAACAGTTAAAATATTTTCATCGTATGAGGGCCATCTTGTTAAGCTTAAAAAACTTTTATTTCCTAAAATCTCCCATATCTCCTCAGAGATATGAGGAGCAATTGGGTGTAATAATTTTACTACTTTTTGTTTACAAATTTCAAAAATTTTTTTATTTACACCTTCAAGTTTATATTTATTCAATTCTGATATGAATTGAATAATTTCGTTAATAGAATCCCTTATCGCAATTTTGTCAAAGTTTTCAGTAACAATTTTGATACTCTTATTTAAATAATATTCAATTAGAATGTCTCTTATATTTCTCTCTTTTCTAATTTTGTCTACGGGTTCATACATTAATGTGAAAAACTTCTTAATAAATTTAAATGCAAAATCAACACCTTCGTCAGACCATTCTAGTCCTGACTTTGGACTAGCACCAAATAATATAAAGAATCTTGCGGCATCAGCACCATACTTATCCATAATACTAATAGGATCTACGGTATTCCCCAGACTTTTACTCATTTTAACACTTTTCAATATATATTTTGTACCACATCGTTTACATTCTTTATTATTCATATCTGCTTTCATGGCAAATGCTTCACACATTGGGCAATATGGGTGTGCTTTATTTATCATACCTTGCGTTAATAATCTTTGAAATGGTTCATCAAGAGTGTGCAAATTTAAGTCTCGAGCAACTTTAGTAAAAAATCTAGCATATAATAAATGCATAACTGCATGTTCTATACCACCAATATATTGATCAACATTACCCCAATAATCTACAAGGTTTTTTCTATATGGTAAATCTTTTGATTCCGGGTCGCAATATCTAAAAAAATACCATGAACTATCAATAAATGTATCCATTGTATCAGTTTCTCTCTTAGCGGGTTTATTACATTTAGGACAGTTCACATTAGCATAAATTTTACTTGTTTTCAATGGATTTCCTTTACCTGTAAATTTAACGTCTGTTGGTAGTTTTATAGGTAAATCTTCATAAGGTACAGGAACAGTTCCGCAATTTTCACAATAAATAATAGGTATTGGACACCCCCAGTATCTCTGACGAGAAATTAGCCAGTCTCTTAATTTATAATTAATAGTAGCAAAACCCATTTCTAATTGATCTAATTTTTCAGTAATGGCATTTATTGCATTTCTATTTTCCATACCATTAAACTCATCAGAATTATATAAAATTCCATCACTTACATAAGCTCTGGTCATTTTTGCAGGATTTAATATATAATCGTATGGTTGAATCACTACTTTGATTGGAATATTATATTCTTTAGCAAATTCGAAATCTCTTTGATCATGGGCAGGAACAGCCATAACTGCACCAGCACCATATTCATAGATGACAAAATTTCCAATATAAATAGGCAACTTTTCATTATTTATTGGATTTATAGCATACTTACCAATAAACATCCCTTTTTTTTCAATATCAATATCAGTTCTTTCAAATTTATTCTGTTTTACTACTTCTGCATAAAATTGCTCAAAATCTTTAAAATAATCAGTGTTTTCTACCCATTCTCTAATCCATGGATGTTCAGGTGCAAAAACCATAAATGTAGCACCGAATAATGTATCTGCTCTAGTTGTAAATATATCAATAGTGCGTTCTTCTCCTTCTATTGGAAATTTAATAATTGAACCTTCTGATTTTCCAATCCAATTGTATTGCATTAATTTTACTTTTTCTGGCCAATCAACAATATTCAAACCCTCGAGTAATTCCTCCGCATAAGCTCTTATTTTTAAAAACCATTGAGTAAGAAACCTTTGTTCTACATCTGTATTACATCTCCAACATTTTCCTCCTTGAACTTGTTCGTTAGCAAGCACTGTAGCACAATCAGGGCACCAATTTACATATGAATCTTCTCTATATGCTAAACCTTTATCAAACATTTTTAAAAAAAACCATTGATCCCACTTGAAATAATTTGGATCATGACTATATAACATCCTGGTCCAGTCATATGAAAGACCTATACGTTTTTGTTGTTGTTGAATAGCATTAATATTCGAATCGGTCCATTTTCTTGGATCAACTCCATGATCTATCGCAGCATTTTCAGCTGGTAAACCAAAAGAATCGTATCCCATGGGGTATAAAACGTTAAAGCCACACATTCTCTTATAACGAGTAAATGTATCCCCAATAGAATAGTTTCTTAAATGTCCCATATGTAATTCTGATGATGGATACGGGTACATTTCAAGAACATAATATTTTAGGTCTTTTTTAGTCAAATCTTCCTTAACCTCGAAAATCTTACTATTTTCCCACTTTTCTTGCCACTTTTTCTCAATTATGTGTGGATCGTATTCAACCATAGAAATGAACCCAAATTAATTTAAAATTGCTTAACTAAATATTATTTTGAATAATTTATTCATTAAATTTTTTTTGAAATAGAGATTAAATTTATTGTAAAAAACTTAACTTAATTATAAACTTTTGAAAGCTTAATGACTATTGAAAAAATTAGAGTTTCAATTGGAAGTGCTGTAGTTTTAGGATTATCTCTAAGTAATAAGTTTAATGTTGCCCCAACAACTTGCTACATTATGACATACCTAAAAGGGCATTGTACAGCAAATTGTGGATTTTGCCCTCAAGCTAGAGACTCAGAAAGCTCCGTAGAGTTTTTATCACGAATAACTTGGCCAGTTTTTGAATTTAAAGAATTTTTAACGAAACTGAATTATATACCTCCTCATAAGAGGTTTAAAAGGATTTGTATACAAACACTAAATTATGACCAAAACTTTGATGATTTAGTCGAAATTATAACTAAAATTAAGAAAAATTCAAATATTCCTCTCTCTATTGCTATACCTCCCATGCCAAAAAGTAAGCTAAGAGATTTGAAATTAATTGGCGTCGAGAGAATTGGAATCGCTTTAGATGGCTCTACAGAAGAGATATTTGAAAAAGTCAAGGGAAAGGGGGTAAATGGACCTTATAATTGGAATTTACATCTTCAAAGCCTAAATGATGCATTAGAAATATTTTCAGTAGATTTTGTGACCACTCATCTAATAATTGGATTAGGAGAAACTCCACAACAGGTTTTAGAACTGATTGAAAGATTACATAACTTAAAGATCAAAGTAAGTCTATTCGCTTTTACACCCATAAAAGGAACAATACTTCAGAGTAATTCAAAACCTGATATTATTATGTATAGGAAAATCCAACTTGGAAGATATTTGATAATCAATGAGAATAAAGAATTAAAAGATTTTACGTTTAATCTGACAGGAGACATAATTAAATTTAACTTAAATAAAAGTGAATTGAAAAATATAATTGAAAATTCTAATACCTTTATGACAACTGGATGTCCTGGTTGTAATCGTCCGTATTATACATCAAAACCTTCCGGACCAATTTATAATTACCCTCGAAACTTAAATAAAACTGAGCAAGAAGATATTTATCAATCACTTTTAAAATATATATATTAATTTATTGTGAAGTACCATGGAAAAATGGAGATTTATACCACTACAAATTAAAAATGGTTATTGGAACATGGCTTTAGATGAGGCAATACTGAAGTCAGTAATAGATAGAAAATCTTATTATACGATCAGATTTTATAAATGGAGTCCATCGACGGTTTCAATAGGTTTAAATCAAAGTCTTTCGGCAGAGGTAAATTTGAACATTGTTAAAGAAAATTGTTTTAACATCGTTAGGAGAATTACTGGAGGTGGCGCTGTTTTTCATGATGAATTTGGGGAAATCACTTACTCAATCGTATGTTCCCTTAAATTTTTAGAAAAACTTAATGCTAAGAAAGTAATTGAGCAATTTGAAATAATTGAAACGGGCATAGTAAATGGATTAACTTACTATGGATTAAAACCAGAAAAGGGTATTATACATTGCCCTGCAATATTTTTAAATGGTAAAAAATTTTCTGGCAATGCTCAAGTAAGAAAAAAGGGGTATCTTTTGCAACATGGAACTATTTTATTAGAAATCGATCCTGAATTAATGTATTCTGTATTAAAGGCTCCTCATAATGTATCAAGATCAAAAATGGTTAGATCTGTTTATTCTAAATGTGTGGGCATAAGGGAACAACTCCAAAATTACGATGAAACTGATTTATTATTTTCTTTGAAAATGGGATTTGAATCCACTTTAGGAATAAAACTGGAAGAAGGTAATTTCACTGAATTTGAGTTAAATTTAGCAAGAAAATTGATGATGGAGAAATATTCAAAGGATAATTGGTTAAAGAAATATGAGTAAACTGAAGAATCTGTTAGAAATATTTAAAACAGGAAACCCTTCTTGGTCAGATTACTCGAAATTTTTAGATTTGAAAACGAAGGATATAAATTATTTTTTTGAACTTGCTTTAAAATTGAAAATCAAGAATTTTGGGAATCATATAAAGATTTACATTCCAAATAAAAGATTTCCGGCTATTAGCATAACTGGAGACGATTGTGCTTTAGAATGTGAACATTGTAACAAGAAATACCTAAAAGGAATGAATAAAGTTCTTACTAAAGATAATTTAGAGCGATTTTTATTCAACCATTTCGAAAAAGGAGGAGTTGGTGCTTTAATATCAGGAGGATGTGAACCAGATGGTTCTGTTCCCTTATTAAAATTCTTGGATTCAATTAAGTTAGTAAAAGAAAAAACTAATTTGATAATAAATGCACATACTGGGTTATTAAATGAAGAAACTGCTAAAAAGTTAGCTGAAGCAAGAGTAGATATTGTCTCATTTGATGTAACCATGGATGAGGAGGTAATTAAAAGGATTTACCATTTAAGTAAAGATCCTGAAGATTATAAAAAGTCTATCGATTATCTAAAGAGGTATGATTTAAATATCGTACCTCATATTTGTATTGGGTTATTTTATGGGAAAATACATAAAGAATTAGAGACAATAAAATTTCTTAAAGAATCTGGGATTAATCCTTCTTTGATTGTATTAATTGCATTAATCCCTCCTAAAGATTCTAATACTAAATTTATCAGGCTCAATCCAATTGATATAGCAAAGGTAATTGCAATAATTAGGTTTGTTTTCCCTAACACTGAAATTTCTCTTGGGTGCATGAGACCAAGAGGAAAGGCAAAAACACAAATTGAAAAATCTGCAATTTTGGCTGGAATAACGAGAATAGAACTTCCTTCAATTGAAACTTTAAAGTGGTTAAAACAAAAATATCCCGATGTTAAGTTTAAATTTTTTTCGGCATGTTGTGCAATACCTGAACAGTTTGAAAAATATGCTAAAAGTAAAGAAGTTGATTTGAAAAAATATAAAGAATTTAACTCTTATCATGAATAAAAAAATCGAGTTATTAGGATTAGAAAATTTTCCTCTTATAAAAGTTGGAGATAATATTGCTCAAATAATTTTTAATAAATTAAATGAAAATAATATTTCATTACAAAATGGAGATATTCTTGTCATAGCACAAACTATTATCTCAAAGAGCATTGGAAGAATTAGAGATTTAAAAAAAATTAAACCAAGTAAGAAGGCAATTGAAATTTACAATAGAATAACTCCTAAAGGAAAAAAAGTTCATATACCGATAAAAAGCCCTGAACTTATTCAAGCAATTTTGGATGAATCAGAAGCTATATTAAAAACTGAGCATGTTTTAATAGTTGAAACTAAACATGGATTTGTTTGTGCCAATGCAGGTATTGATAAATCCAATATTGAGGGAGAGAATAATGTATGCTTATTACCAGAAAATCCTGATGAAGAGGCAAATAAGATACGCTCTTCTCTAAAGAAATTAACTGGAAAGGATTTAGCAATAATAATTTCTGACTCTTTTGGACGTCCTTTCAGGGTTGGAGCAATAGGAGTAGCATTGGGAATTTCTGGAATTAATCCAATTCTGGATAAAAGGGGTGTAAAAGATTTATTTGGATATGAATTACAAAGCACAATTGTAGGTCAGGTTGATAATTTGGCGTCAGCAGCTCAATTAGTTATGGGAGAGGCTGATGAAGGTTTACCTGTTGTGATAATTAGGGATTATAAATTTGATTTGGTAAAGAATTCATCTATTTCAGCAATTTTAAGAGATAAAAATCTGGATTTATTTAGAGAAAAAGCTTCAGAAGAATATTTTGTTGATCTTTTAAAATCAAGAAGAAGTTATAAGTTAGAATTTAGTTCGGAAGTTGTTGATAAAAAAATGATTGAAGAATGCATTGATATAGCTCGTTGGGCTCCAAGTGCACATAATGGACAGTTTTGGCGCTACATTATTCTGGAAAAATCCAAGCTTCGCGAAGATCTAATTATTAAAATGAATGACAAATTCCGAAAAGATTTATTGAATGATGGCAAATCAAAAACTTTCATAAAAAATAAAATTGCAGGCAGAAAAAATCAGTTCTTAAAAGCACCTTACTTAATTTTACTCTGTTTAGATAAGCCAAATTTTGAAAAATATCCCGATCCTGATCGCACTCAAAATGAGTTTATTATGCAGATTCAAAGTGTCAGCGCATCGGCTATGTGTTTATTGTTAGCTCTTGAATCCAAAGGTTTAGCCTCGTGTTGGTATTGTGCTCCATTATTTACTAAGCGTATTGTGAAAGAAGTGTTAAATTTACCAGAACCTTATTATCCAATTGCTTTTTTCACTACGGGATATTCAATAAAAACGCCTCCTATTCCAAAAAGAAAGAGATTAGAGGATATAATATATAATTTAAATCAGTAAAAAGTAGTCAAGATGAGAGACCATTTTTATTTAGTGCTAGCTGGTGGGGTTGGTGCCGCAAAATTTATTGATGGCTTATCAAATGTAATTTCTCAAGAAGAGTTTAAAGTATTAATAAATACAGGTGATGATATTGACTTATTCGGTTTGAAAATTTGCCCGGATATTGACATTATTACCTATACATTAGCAAATGTAGTGGATAGAGAAAAGGGATGGGGTTATTTTAATGAAACATTTAATTGTTTAAGTATTTTAAAAAAATATTATCAATTTAAGTGGTTTAATCTGGGTGACAAAGATTTAGCAACACATATTTTTCGAACAGACTTATTGAAAAAAGGTTTTACTAAAGCAGAAGTTACTTCATTGATTAGTAAGAAATTAGGAATAAGAGCTCATCTTATTCCTATGTGTAATGAAGATGTTCAGACAATTGTTAATATAGGTTCAGAATCAATACATTTTGAAGAATACTACATAAAGCATAATTGTGAACCTGAAATTAAGGGCATAAAATTTGAGGGAATTCGTGAGGCAAAACCAGTCAAAAATGTTTTGAAATATATTAGAGAAGCAAAGAGAATAATAATAAGTCCATCTAATCCAATAGTATCAATTGGGACAATTCTTCAAGTTAAAGGAATCAAAGAAACATTGAGAAAAGTGAAAAAGAAAGTATTTGCCATATCACCAATAATAGAAGGCACAACCATTAAAGGTCCAGCTGATAAATTGATGAGATACCTCGGTTTTGAAGTCTCATGTGTAGGCGTAGCAAAATATTATCAAGATTTTATTGGCCATTTTGTAATTGATAATAGAGATTGTTATTTAAAATCAAAAATAGAAGAATTAGATATAAAAGCTTATTGTTTTGATACAATTATGGAAAATTTAGATAAAAAAAAGAAATTGGCTCAATTTATAATTGATATTAACAATTAAATATGATTAAGTAACTGCTTCCTCTGCTTTCACTTCTTCTTTAGCTTCTTTTTCCTTTATTTCTTCTTTCTTTACATAATCTCCAACAGATGTTAGAATTTCTTTGATTCTTCCCTCTTGTTGTAGTCTGATAATTAAATTCCTATGTTTAATAAAGGAAACTATTTTAGATACAATTGGAAAAATTAACATTATTGGTAATAATAAGAGTAATATAATTTCTGGTGAAAACATTACCACACTCTCTGTGATTGCAGGGGGTAAGTTAAATACATCTTCTAAAAACCATTTTGGATGGATAATGATAAAACTTATAATAATAAGTACAACAAGACGAATCAGAATATTTAAAAAAGTGGATAGTGCTAAACTTTGTGCTCTAGGTGCAGATGATCTCGCTGTTAATGTATCTTGAGCTTCAATATCTTCACGATAAAGTCTCTCGACATATCTTCCCAGTCGTCTTGTTTTAGATGCTGCAGTCACTAATTTCTTCTCTTCTTCCTCTAATTTCCTTTTTTCAATCATTTCTTTAATATATGAAAACTTTTCACTTGTTTTGGCAAAGAATTTACTTATTGTTGTTTTCTCTCCAATTTCTAGCTCTTCCATTCTACTTTTGGCTTCTTCTTTAATTTTTTCCACGTTTGCAGTAATATAATGGGATTCACTCTTTAAAATTTCTAATTGAATTTCTAGTCTATCACTTCTTTCTAATGAAGGTCTTGTAACTGTTTCTGTATAATTAATTTGAAACGCTAATTCTATATACAGATAGGATATAATTGCGAGTAGTATGACTGGACTTGCCAGAAAAAGAAAGAAATTATCTATTGGAATTGAATTTAAAGATGGGTCTAGAGGATTTGGTAAATCTTCCAGATATTCAATTGAAACATGAAATAAATCTAACAGTTCATTAAAACCAGAAAAAATTAGGGGTACAATAATCATTAGAACTAAAGCCCCTACAGCGATTAAGTCGTGTTTTGGGTTTGTTTTTAAAAATGTTCTAATTGCATAAATAATTGAAATAACAAATAACAATTGAAAAAGGATTAAATAAAAATCTCCAAAGAAGATTGAAATTTCATTTAGAATTAAATCTGGAATTTGATTTAAATCTGGTGTAGTTCCATCAGGAAAAGTGAACCACAAATTTAAGAAATTCTTAAAAAATCCATCTATAAAACTAAACATGAAGTCCCGATTGATGAATGGAAGAAAAACGGTTGTTGCGATGAAAGCACAACCTAGTGCTATTATATATGCTCCCGCAAAAATGATGAAGGTAAAAATGTTTTTAATACTATCTATAAACGAAAATAAGGCAAATTCACCATCAGAAGTAAAGAGCACTTCATTAAAGCTGAATATAGAGAGAAAAACTAATATTAGCCAAACAAAAATCAGAGCATTGATTATCTTTAATATTTTTAAATAATATCTTACCATATCTAAAACGCCTTTCCTTTTTTCTTTGCCTCCATATAAGTACCTAATACTTGGTTCATCATATCATCAGGACCTACTGTTACAATATTAATTCCAAGATTTCGAATATCTTGCTTAATTTTTAGTATATGTTCCATCATCTCTTCACTGATGGCTTCTGCTAAAGCTTTATCTGTTGTAGATAAATCAATTTCATGAATCTCAAACCAAGGACTAAACGGGTTAACAATTATAATCGAGTGGTTGAATGGAACTAATTTTCTTATACCTTGGCCTATTTCTTTAATAGGTGATTCTAAATCTGATATATAGAAGATTAAACTGCGTTTTTGAAAACGCCTGATAAAATAGTCCATTCCTTCAGCTATTCTATTCTTTCCTTCAGGCTTAATTTTTGCCACAAAATCTAATACCTGATAAAAATGATCTTCTCCCTTTCCTGGTTTCAAAAATTGCATATTCTTTTTATCTGAAAATGTAAATACTCCAACGCTATCTCTACGTGTTAGCGCAACTTTTGTTAAAAGCATACCTGCTCTTATAGCATATTCAAATTTTGTATTTTCAATAGCACCTCCTGCCATAGAATTTGACGAGTCAATAATAATCATGACAGTAATATCTCGTTCACTTTCATATTCTTTTACAATTAATTGTTGAGAACGAGCACTTGCTTTCCAGTCTATTAGTCTGAATTGATCTCCAAAAACATACTTCCTCATACCATAAAATTCTGAACCGAGCCCTTTTTGCTTAGATCTTTGTAAACCATAGTTTAGTTGCAGAGATCTTTTAGATCCCAAAATTTCAATCTTTTTAATATCTTCATAAGGGGGATAAACTAATATATCTGAAACACTGTCGGGAACTATTCGTTCTTCTGAATTAAAACCAAGTCTGTCTTTTACAGTAATTGAGAGTGGACCCAACGGATATTCTCCTCTAACTTTTGGTTCAAGAACATATGAGAATTTAATTAAACCTTTGGGACCAATACGAGTAGAAATAAAATTTTCTCCTAATACTAATCTAAAAAGTTCTGGATTATAATAATCTCGAATCTCAAGAAAATCAAAACTATTTTTTCCAGTATTTTCAACCACAACTTTTACATGAACGAAGTCATCTTTAAAGACCTTTTCTTTCTCTAACTCACGATGTACACGTAATTCTTCTACATTCATTTGCCAATAAAAAACTGGCAGGCTAATTATTGTACTAAATAATAAAAGAATGGCAAAATATATCAAATAATAATTTACAAATGCAAATCCAGCTGTGAGAAAAAACACTGAAAATAGAATTAAGGTTCTTCCTTTTCCTCCAAAAATTTCATTTCACCATTCTTAATTATTTTCCTATACAAAATTTTCCAATATTTTAATTTATTATGATAGAGTGTCTTGAATTAGATTGGAATTGGTATTTCTTCTATAATGTTTTTAATTACTGATCTAACATCTAAACCTTCCAACTCTGCTTCCGGCTTCAGTAAAATACGATGATTTAATGCAGGGACTACTAACGCTCGTACATCGTCTGGTGTAACGTATTGACGACCTAAAATCGATGCTCGTGCTTTAGCACACTTCATTAATACCAAGCTAGCTCTTGGGCCCGCACCCATACTTAATTGTGGGTGGTTCCGTGTCTTTAAAATTATGTCTCTAATGTATTTCAATATTCTGTCATCAATATAAACGAGATTCATCAGTTTCTGAGCAGCAAGTATTTCTTGAGAACTTGTAATTTGCTCTACAGAAGGAGATTCGCCAGAAATTTGTCTTCTCATAATTTCTACCTCTCCATCCTCTTCAGGATAATCAAGCCATAGCTTCATGAGAAATCTATCTAATTGTGCTTCTGGTAAAGGGTAAGTACCCTCCATTTCAATAGGGTTCTCAGTAGCTAGAACTATGAAAGGCTTTTCTAAAGGCAAAGTTGTACCCTCTATTGTTACTTGACGCTCAGCCATAGCTTCTAATAATGCTGCTTGAGTCTTGGGTGCGGCTCTATTTATTTCATCGGCTAAAACCACATTTGCGAAAATTGGTCCTTTTTGAAGTACAAATGTCCCTTCTTCTTGAGAGAAGATTTTCGTGCCAGTGATGTCTGCTGGAAGTAGATCGGGAGTAAATTGAACCCGTCTAAAACCAATTCCAAGCGTTTTTGCGAAAGTTTTGGCCATAACAGTCTTTCCTAGACCGGGCACTCCTTCAAGAAGTATATGTCCATTTACTAGGAGTGCTATAAAGAGTTCTTGCAAGATTTCTCCATAACCAACGATTATCCGCGAAACCTCACTCAAAACTTCTTGTGCCATCTCTCGAATGGGAGCGACATCAAGTTCCTCTCTTTCATAATATTTTGCTTTATCTGGGGCTTCCATTTTTTTTTCACATTTTTTTTTTAATTTTTTTAACTAATTTAATTTGGTTATCATGATTAATTTTATAACTTAAATATTATTCACAACCCATTCCATCTCAAAGAACAGGTTTTCAAAATCTTCTACATTTTTAACTTTAGATTTACCTTCCTTAATAGGTATTATTCGATCCATAAATTTAGAGATTCTTTTAACTTTTACTTTAGTAATACCAGGTTCTTTAGAGACTGCCAATTCAACAACACTTTTAGTTGTTATAGTTCCGCCTTTTAATTGAGCATTCAATTTACGCTCTAATCTTCTATATAGTAATTTTAGAGCTTTACCATATTCACTTTTATTCCTAAACCAGTCAATTTTTTGGGCAAAATAAGAGGAAGTTCTAAACTTTTCTCTTTCTTCTATTTGCTCCTGCTTTTTTGCTTTCTTTTTTTCTGCTTTTTCATCTTTTTTTGGTAAATACTTTCTTAATGTATAGACTGCTAGAAGAGGGTATATCCAAGCAGTTATTGGATTGGTAGAAAGGTGAACAACATATTGAATAATAAAACCAAAAAGTCCAGCAGAAGTTAAATCTCTTGAATATTCAGGGCGGATATGAGCTTCATCAAATGCAACGACCCAATTGTCCTTATCTTCTCCAAAAGTGAGCCAGTCTATAATATTTATCCCAAATTGGCGATTGTCATAGTTTGGATTATTAATCAATTCATTATTAAATAAACTTGCATCGGCAGTAACAAAAAAGCGCCCATTTCCACCGAAAGTAGTGAGATCTTTGGCCATAAAGACAGCATGATAATATCCCGCTAATGGCCATTCAGTGGGAAAACCGGGGATAAAGCCAGTAATCATGCTTAAATCTAGATAATCGTCTTCATACTTATACATATGATCCCCGTTTTTATCAACGTAAGCAAATCTTGAAGTAGAACCTATTACATCCCAATCAAAGAAACTAGTAAATGGTTCTCCAAGTGCACTAGATGAGTGTGAAAGAATTACTTTATTTACCTTATTAGTTGTTGGATGAACTGGATCAAAATCATTAATAACAGGAAAATCTGGGCGAGTATCATAAGAATCATTATCTCGCAATATTCCATCGGGAAAAATTGCAACAGGAATTACTCCTTGGATATCGGGATCCAAAGCACTTGCAATAAAAATTTCCCATAATAAGGTGCTGGTACTACCATGATCATGACAAATTAAAATTGAATTTTTAGTCTCATTACTAAAAAAATCTACAAAAAAGGGTACTTCAAATAATGGATTATAAAATTGATTTGGGCCTAATAATATTAATAAAACAGATTTATTTAAGCGTTGAGTTGCGCTTAAGCTAGTTTGTATTGACATAATATCATATCCTTCTTGCTCAAGAGAATTTCTAAAATCAGAAGCTCCATTCCACTCATTATTATAGATAGAGAAATTTTGATCATTTTCTCCTTTATCAAAAATGGGACCTATTAATGGAATTAAAATAAAAATAAAAATGGTAAGCAGTAACGCTTCTTTGTAAATGGAACCAGTTTGAACTTTTTTACGGGAGAGAGCCTCTCTTGACTTTTGTGCATAAACATTACGAAGAAAAATAGCAAATCCTATTACTAGGAAGATGGCTCCAATATAACATACAAAGGGAATATAACTTAAGTAAACTGGGGGTACTTCACCAGGATGGTTTATTTGATAAATTTCGATAAAATCTGAAATAAATATACCATAATATATTAAAAATATGGTAGAGAATACAAAAATTATCCCTTTCGACAAATTTACACTTTTCCTTTTATTTTTCCCACTAATAGCCATTTTTCTTGTAATTTTCTTATTTTAGATTTTTATTTCTTAGTTTTCTTAAAATATTAGAAACTAACAGCTCGTAAATTTTTTCCTGTAATTTCATTGTACAAATTTGAAAATAATTGTATTGTGAAATTTAATTCTTTATTGGTAGGTTCTATCCCCCCATAAATGATATCTTCAATTTTTTTTATAAAGGGATACACAGCTTCAGGTTTTTGCCCTAATTCATTAACGCAAGTAATAGCATATTCACGAATTGTTTGATGGGCTAACCTAGGTTTTTTATACTTTTTTCTAACTAAATCGTTGTAGACAAGATATATATAAGCTATAGCTTCCGTGGATCGTTCTGTTTGAACTAATACTTTAACATTTTCGAAACTTTGTGACACATCTAATTCTGGCTCAGGTTCCTTTTTCTTTTTCTTTACTTTTACCATACTATAACCCTTTCAGTATATTTTTCTTTTTTAATAAATTATTTTTTTCAAGTTTTTATTTTTATCTTATTTTTTTTTTGTCACATTTACTTTTTTTTATATATTGTAATATTTGGTCAAAAATTCAATACAAAATTATATCCCGTTAATTGTAAATAAATTGGTGAAAATAATTTTACAGTTTTATAAAAATCATTATCAGATATTTGAAATGGTTTTGCATAAATAATTTCTTCAATTTTTTGAATAAAAGGATAAATCGTCGTAGGATTTAATTTTAAATCTTTTACGCTTATTATCGCAAAATCTCTTATTGTCTCTTTTACATCTCTTGTTCTTCCAAATTTAGCATTTACTAAATCCATATAAATTGCATTAAAAAGATAAGATAAAGATTCTTCTAATCTTCCAGAATCTTTTAAAATTTTAAGATTAATTATTTTACTCTCAAGAGGGAGATTAACAACCCTTGAAAGCTTATCTTGTTTTTTATAATAACGATAACCATAAATAGATAATCCTGCAATAACAACAGCCAATATAGGTAAAAATATTGCTATAAACATCGAGAAAGGGGATTCACCTGGGGTTGAAGGTCCAATTGGTTGTTGGGCCTCAACATCAATAAATTGAGTTGTTTCCAAACCACTCCCAATTAATACAATTCTTAAACTAGAAAGTCCTATTCCTGCAGGGAGGGGATGAGTGTAAGAAAAATCTCCATTGCTATCTGTTATATCTGTTCCAATAAAAGATCCATTATAATAAATATCTATAACTCTATTGCTAATTAAAACGGAGGGATCTGTGCTGGATACTAATTGCCCAGCAATATTTAAATTGCTATTTTCAGTAATAGTAGAGGGTAAATTCCATAAGCAGGAAATATCTGAAAAAATCTTAGTATTAAAAATTACTGCTTCTGAATAACCTACAAATGGAGGATCAGAATAGTTCAACTTTAGAGTTAGAACATCTTCTGGAACAAACGGGACAAAAATAAAGTCTTTTGGGATTTCACCAAGCCCATTTGTGAAAAACGAGCCCGAATCTACAATATTGGAACCATCATACCAATAATAGTTAACAAAGGCATTAGAGATGCCCATTCCGTTTTGAAAGTTTAAGTAACCATCGAAATTAAAAAATTCACCATGTAAAGAGGCAGAGGAAGGATCCTGCACATCAAAATAAGAAGTAGTATTTACAAAAATTAGTAAATAAGTACGGTACTCTACGTTGTCTGGAGTAGAGTCAGTAACTTCAGCTTCGATTATATGACTGATATAAACATCAAGAGAAGGATCAACATTATAATTAATTTGGAAATACCCATTTGAATCTGTAATATCATTTATTCCCGGGTATAATATTCCATCAACTTTTAGGGCCACTGTATATCCTTGTTTACCGTCATCCCATATCCTATTATATAATCTACCATAAATCTGTATTAAGTTATTATGAGGATGTCGAGAATTATTCACATTGTAGATGTCAATTAAATCTAAAGTTGCCCATATCCCTGACTTTTTTAAATTTTTATCCTCAATATAAGTTGGGATATTTGTACTGAAACTATTTAAGGAAAACAAAAATAAAATTGAAAAAAATAAACCTAAAGCTAATTGTATCTTTTTTTTACCTAATTTTCCAATTTTTAATTTGTTTTTAAAAATTTTTTTCATTGTTATAATATTTTTTGTATTTAAGGTCTAAATAACTGTTCTTCACTTGATTTTATAAAATAATATCTTGGAGCAGCAAAATTATCTTCTGGGTAAAAACTTACCCATACTTCGGCATTATCTGGCCAACCAGCTCCAATCACGATTGTTATGTTAAAGAATCCATTAATATCTGTAAAACCAGTGGCACTTGTAATAGTATTTCCTATACTATCTCGGATGGTGACATTAACTTCTTTAAATGCAATTTCAGTACCATTATCCCATCTTAAATAACCATAAGCATAAAGATCATCTCCTTCATAAAATTGATCTTTAACAACTCTAGTGTCATAATTTCCTGAAAGTGTAGTTCCTGCACTAATATTTATAGGAATGAGTGAGCTACTTTCATAGCCCATATAATTAAATAAACTAACTCCTGCATCGAAAATATTTCCATAAAAATCGATTCTTATATAATAGAGTCCTTCAGGGCAACTTAAGGATATTGAATTAATGTTGAATTGATAATATCCATTATATACTGTTACAGTTTGAGGTCCAGCGATGTTTAGATAAAATGAGACATCACTAAGGGTACCATCCAATAACAGTATTGTAATTTCCAAACCATTTAAATCAATAGATCCATCTTGAACATCAGTGTTTACATTAAAACTATCAAAATTCCGCAAAACCGAATTAGTTGAGCTTGGTGATATTGTGAAAGTTTCATTTACCACTACATATGTAATATTGAATGTCGTAAAAGTATGATAGTTCACTCGGATTCTATTTAAGCCGGCATGAAGATTATTGGTAGAAATATTAAACTGCACGAATCCTATTTCATTAGTAAATGTATGAGAATCTAATGGAGTACCTAAATAATCATCATATAGGGTAACAGTTCTCCCAATTTTAGATTCGGCATGAACAATTTGAACTTGAAAATGTGCTTGTTGACCAAAGCTATATGTTTCAGGAGGAGTACCGTTGTCATAAAATGGTAGAGTTGGATTTCCCTCAACTGATAAGTAAATGTCAAGATTATCTGGATCAATAACTTTTAGCTGATGAGAAGCGTTTACGATATCGTAAAAATTAGGGAAAAACAAATAAAAATCATACGGATTATTACTTGGGGGATAGGAATATAAGAAGATTCCATTAAACTCTACTTTAACTGTATAGTTTTGATCTGGTGTTGAGCCTGAAACTGAATAATATAGATCAAATTCACCGGTATTATCCAACTGTAAGGAACCACTTTCATGAATTAAATAACCAAAAACTTCTGTAGAGCCATCATAAAGATGCACAGATATTTCTGCATATTTTATAGGGGAACGATTTAAAGAATCATTTACATATCCACGTAAATTGAAAATAGTTTGACCTCTACTAATTTCACGAGGTACAGGACCACTTTCAAAATCAACTATTATTTGCTCATTTAATATAAAGTATGAATAATTATAGTTTGAACCCCATCTTGCATATACTTGATGCGGTCCGGCGATAGTAGAGAAATCTGTTATATATAATGTTTGAGCAAACCCAGAGCTTGTAGAAACTACATCTATTAACCTATCTTGGGTTACATCATAAAACTCTATAAGTTCTCCATCTCCTATCGGTGCACCTCCCCAAGTTAAATTAACTGAGAGGTCAAGATGATCATTATAATTAATTATAGGTTGATTATAATCATACGAAGTAGTCCCGTTTATCCAAAAGTTAAACGATAATGTAGTAGGAGTGGAAACTGATAACTCATGTGCAAAATTGGAAGATGTACTTAATGCTGGCAAAATAAAGAAATAAGGATACATTGGAACCCAATTACGATCAATTGTTCCATTAAAATCTAATCTTAGGGAATAATTCCCTGTTGGAGTGGTTGGATCTACCTCAAAGTCTAAATTAAAATAACCATTAGAGTCAGTATAGAAGGACTCACTTGGAAGCAAGTTAGAAGAATAATCTGATCCGCCTAAACTGAAGAGTCTTAATCTTAATATGCAATCACCTAATGGACTAAGATTTGTTGCGTCAAGAATTTCTCCTTCAATATTAAACCAAGTGTTTGTAGCTCCTGAACCAGTACGATTAATTTCCCTTGGGACGGGTCCAGAAAAAATATTTATTGTTGGTTCTTCATTTAAAATGAAATAAGAAAAGTTTCTTTGGATTCTATGTCTAGCAAATAAGAGATTTGGACCAGATGTGTAGCTATCATTCACTAGGATAGTAATTGAAGCAAATCCATTCACATTTGAAATAGCGCTTCCTAATTCGATGCCTCCTCTTGTCCAATCATGAAAGAAGACTCTTCTTCCTTGAACTGGTCCTACATTCTCAAGCATGACTCTTGCAGTGAGATTGATAGGGTCATTTCTAAAAACCATTGGGTTATTTGGATCATTGGCAGGATAGCTGTCTATAAAAAAGTATAAAGATATTGCTTTTGTTATATTAAATTCCCTTCGCTGACTAGAATTCGTAATCGGAACGATACTAGTAAAGGGGACATAAAAAATGGGTAACATCCATGTTCCATTAAAATCAACCCTTATTTCATATTGACCTGCTGGTACGCTAGGATTGATGCTTAAAATTTCATTAAACTCACCATTAGTATCAGTAAATTGGGTTGGAGGGATAAATGCATTCAAAATTTCATTACTAGTACCATATTGGAATAATTTGAAAATTACTTCAGCATCCCTAACTCTTTTATTGGCTACTGGATCCCATAAATAGCCCTGGATATTTGTAATATCTGGTGCTGCATCAGAACGATTCACCATTGATGGATTCACTAAAGTTAGATTAACTTCAATATCTCCAGCAATTGTAAAGAGGGTATAGTTAGCTATAACAGGATTTACTCTTGCTTCTATTAGATGATGTCCGACTATTTTTGAATCGTTAATATCTACTAAAATTGAAGCTTGTCCATTAAAATCTGTGTAGTCATTACCAAGAAGTTCCCCGGTACTTACATCTCTGAAAGTAATTCCTATATTATCTATAGGTTCAGTAGTAGAACTCAAATAAGCAGTGATATTAGCTGTATCTGGTCTAAAATAAACCGCAGGAAAGGGTTGATCAGTATAAACGGAAATGTTATAATCTCCTCCCGTTACTGGGCTTCCACCAGTTCCAAAACTATCAAAAATGATATCCATTTGTACCCATTGGCCATTTCCAAAAAAATCTGAAGGAACATAAATTTCAGCCCAATTGTATATATTTTTATACTTAATCGCAAAACCATTGGCAGCTTCAATTGGATCCCACATTTCTTGAATATCAAAACTATTAAATCCATCAATAAATCGACTGGCTACTCCAAAAATTCGGCAAAACACACAAAAAGCAGAGGCAAAATCAGACCATACACCTTGCTTGGTCTCACAAAACCAATCTACAGCATCTCTACCAGGCGGAACAGGATTATACGAGTCAGGATCAATTGGGAAAGTAAAATAGGTTTGAAGATAATTTCTGATCTTATTAGCTACTACAAAAGCATTGTCATATTCATTTATAGAATTATTTAATATTACAAAGGTCTCATTGACAAAAAAGTTATTCGTTAGATATGCATTTAAGGTTAGAGGTAATTGTAAATATCGATTTTGAATTACAGGAGGTGTATAAATTGCTTCAACAGCACTATTATTGATATCATCATTCGATGGAAGGTTTAAGCCAAACATATAATAACTCATGTTTACATCTGCTTCACTTGTAAAAGTCAGGTCCATAGTAGTACTATTAAAATCATTTTTATATAATTTAGGATCATCTGGTGGTGTCAATACCATATTGGGAGCAAAAATTGATCCATCAATTACATAAGGATTTGGAAAAAGAGTAGGGGTAACCATAGAATTTATGCCCATTGTAGGGGTTAATGGCATTTTTATTTTCAGTAAATCTTTATCAGAATGATACGTAAGCCAATCATTATAAAGATAGAAATTGTGATTTTGAGTGGAAGCAGTCGAGTGCCATCCATCTCCAGTATATTCATCAAAAGATTCATATTTCCATAATTTATTTGTCATTGCATTGATATCACTATAATAAAAAACTCTAAACACTTCAATTTCAGAACCTAATAAGCTTAGAATACTTTGTGAAAAATTTCCTAAATCTAGATCATCAATATCACCATCAAACATATCTTGTAGTGAGTCTAATAAGTCTTGAAGTTGATCTTGAGATAAATTTAAATTATCAAAAATATCAGACCAATTAAAGGGTATGGGAATAAATACCGGATTTCCCTCCTCATATTCTGCTTCTGATAATTGGTCACTGGGAAAGGGTCTTTGACTACCAAAAATAAAACTATAAAGAAGTACAGAAAAAGCAAATAGGGAAATTAGCAAGATAGTAACAAGAAATATCCCAATTACTCGCCTTTTATTAATAGGTGAAATTAATAAATCTTCACGAAATTCTGACATATATAATCAAATATTCCCTTAACATTTACTCAATTAAATTTGCAATACTAATTAAAATTATTATATAAATAATTTTCCTTATGAATTATTATGATATGAAATATCTATAAATGAGTTTTTAAACTTATTTTAAAATGTCTCGAATGATTTTAGTAATAAATTCAGATAGAAGAATTATTGAAACTTTAAGACAAAAATTATGTAAAATTTTTTGAATAATTGAAAATACTGACCAAAATTGTTTTCCCTTGATGCAATACCGTAGAAATCTACGTTGATAATTAAGAATTTACTGCATTAAAATTCAAATCCACATTTAGTACAAACATTTTTCTTTGCATATTGCGGTTTTGGTATATAACTGATTATCTTAGTTTTATCTTCAACTTCCTTAATTGCAAAACCAGATGCACTACAATTTGGGCAAATTCTCCTTGATCCACCAAGTCCAGCGCCTACATCTTGGGAAGGTGCAGATGTTGGGGCATTGGATGTTCCAAAAGAAGGACTACTTCCAAAAGTTGATGTTTGAGATGTAATTCCTTGTGCTAAACTAGAAGGCATAACTGGTTTGGGTTCTTTTAATTCCTGAATCCTCCTTTCTTTATAGGTCAACTCTTCCTGCAATTTATTAATTTGTGATTGAAGAGGACCAATTTGTTGCTGTAAATTCATATTTTCTTGTTGAACTCGCTGGAGCTGACCTTGTAGCTGGGGTAATTGTGCTTGCAATTGTGCTTTTTCATTATTTAACTGAGTAATTTGATTTTGATAGGTTTCTATAGTGGCTTGAAGATTTTGGACTTTAGATGTTAATTGGTTTATTTGATGATCCTTTTCATGAACTTGTGCATTTAAATTAGCAAATTGAGTATTAACACTTTGAAGTTGATTTTCTAAATCCCTGAGACGTGCTTCTCTTTCTTGAACTTGACTCATTGCTGCATTATATTCTGCTTGTGATGGACCACTTGGAATTGATGGTTCAGGTTCATATGTCGGATACGAGGGAGCAGGAGTAGGTGGTGGAGGGCTTGTTGGCGGTATAGATGGTGGAGGTACGGTAGGTGGGGGCATAGAAGGAGGTCTTAAAGGAGGGGGTGTGGGTTTTTTTGGTTCTTCTTCGTCTTCTCTTTCATATTCGTATGAAATTATAATCACCTTTTTTATTATTTATAAAAAATGATCTAATTTGTAACTTTAATAGTGAACTAACTTTATAAATTATCGCACAAAAGTTAAAGAAAAAGAGTAAGAATTTAAAGAAATTAGAAGCACTTCCAATAAGGACTTAGTATCTCCTTTAATTTCGGTATTAATTTATTGTTCATATAATCTAATAGTTCTTTATCTGATTTTTTAGGTTTCTCCTCAATTAATTGATCATAGTTATCATTAAGAACTTGTAAACAATTATAAACGGCTTTTGCTTGTTTGTCAACCTCGTAACCTCCCTCCAATGTAATTAGGATACGATCATTTGCAAATTCCTTAGCAATTGTTTTAATTTTTTTTAAGTAATTTGCTGGTGCTTGGTAAGTCCATCCCATCATTGTTAATTCATCTGTCCAATGTGTATCGAAGCCTGCTGATATGAGAATAAATTCAGGCTTAAATTCATTACAAATGGGAGCAATTATTTCGTCGAAATAAATAGAAATTACATCATCAGCAGCCCTTGGAGGCATGGGGTAATTAATTATTTTACCTTTTCCTTTTCCTGTACCAATTTCACCAATAAATCCACTTCCAGGATAAAGAGTCCTCCCATCCTGATGAGAGTTAAACATTACTAATTCTCCATCAGATTTTGATCCATTGAAAAATATGTCTTGAGTACCATTACCGTGATGACAGTCCCAATCAATAATAGCAATTCTTTTAATGTTTTTCTCTCTAAAAAGATATTCTGCAGTAATCGCAATATTATTGAATATGCAAAATCCTGAAAATTTATACGAATTAGAATGATGGCCGGGAGGCCTCACTAATGCAAATGCATTTTTACAATTTCCATTCAGAATTTCATCCGCAGCTTGTAAATTACCTCCTACGGCAAATAATGAGGCTTCATATGTCATTGGTGATGCGTCTGTATCCATATCAATGTGTTGGATACGATTAGTTTTTTCAGCTAATTCACAAACAGATTGGATTTCTTTAATTAACCCTTCTTCATGGACATATTTTATCTGTTCTAAATTTGCCTTTCTTGGTTTTATTAATTTAAAATCTGAATCTTCTAATACTTTTTTTTCATTTAAAAAATCCATTATTACAATAAGTCTTTCATGGCTCTCTATGTGTGTGCCTATCCTATGTTGTAGATAAATATCATCATATACTATTCCAGTTGTCATCAATATTTCCTCTTATAAGTTTAATAATCTTCTTTTAGTTTAATTTTAGGTTTTAATTTATTTAATACTTACATATTTTTATTTTAAATCTATTATGTATTATTACTTAATAATAACTATTTAGAAAATTTGAAAATAACAATGGTTAATCGAACATACAATTTAAAGATCATAATTATTGGAGATCCTGGAGTTGGAAAAACTAGTTTAGTAAAGAAGTTTGTATCAAGGCAATTCTCCAGAGATTACAAAGCATCTATAGGCACAAATTTATTTATCAAGAAAATAGGGTCGGATTCTGATGAGGAGATATCGCTTAATATTTGGGATATAGCAGGGCAGGAACGTTGGGTGAAAATGAGACATTTATATTATAGTGGTTCGGATGGAGCTTTAATTGTTGGAGATCTTACAAGAAAGAATACTTTTTATCAAATTACTAAATTTTGGATACCAGATTTGAAAAAAAATTGCAGTGGTATCCCAATTATTTTACTAGCTAATAAAAATGATCTTAAACCAGATATTTCAAAAACAGAGATTGAGGAAATTAGCAATGAAATGAATCCTAATTCAATAATATATACTTCAGCAAAAAATGGAGAACATGTTGAAGAATCATTCAAATTAATATCAGAATTATCTTTAAAATTCTCACATTAGTTTTTAATATAATTTATAATAAAAAATTTTATTCTATTAATCGATTTTGACTACAATTTTTATAAATTTTCTTTCTCCAGGACTTAAAATCATTTTAAATGTGTCTTGCATATCTTTTAATGATATAATTTTGGAGATATAATCATCAGCGTTAACTTCATTATTAGCAAAAAAATCGATTGAATTTAAAATATCTTCTCTATCATGACTTATACAACCTTTAATACAAATTTCTTTCGAATTTATTATAGACATGGGAAAAACTATAGTTCCTTTATAAAGGCCCTCGAGGAGAATTGTTCCTCCTTTTTTTATCAAATTTATTGCCATAAGCATTGATTTTTCATTGCCAGCGCAATCAAAAATGAAAGAAGGCTCTCCATAGGATTTAATAAATCTCTTGATTTTTGTCATACTAGGAGGAAACGTATCTATTGCTCCAAATTGCAAACACTTTTCTCTTAAATAAATATGGGGTTCAATTACTCCAATATAATTGGGATTCTTTTCATTTAGTAAATATTTTAAGAAACATAATCCAATGTTTCCTCCACCTATTATAAGTATATTTTGATTATCTTCAATATTAGATAATCTCGTACCTCTTACTGCATTAGCAAATGATTCAATCATTACCGCTTCTTTTGTTGAGAGATTTTTTGGTATATGAAATAAATATTCTAAAGGTACTTTTACATACTCTGCAAAACCACCATCTTCAAAAATGCCCATTCCACTTAATTTTCTTTGGCTTAAATCAAGAGCAACATTTATTCCACATACTTTTTCACCAAGTTTCACTCCTAACACATTTTCTCCTACTTCAACAACATCACCTGTAAACTCATGACCCATAATTAGTGGCACTTGGTATAATTTTAATTTAAAATTTGTAATATCACTTCCACATATCCCACAATAATGAACTTTTACAATTACTTCATCTTTTCCTATAATAGGTTTAGGATAATCCTCTTTATAAACAATTCTTTGAATATCCTCAAAAACAGCAGCTTTAATCAATAATCATCTCTTAATTTCATAATTTCATTTAAATTTATTTAAATTAGCATCATAAAAGCTTTTTCAAAATAAACAAATAGTCCTCTCATTTAAGTAAAAATTGATTAATAATAAAATTTAATGAACATGTAAATAGAAATTAATTTCTATTTATTCTTCCTTATTTATGAACTTTATAAAATTATTCCTTGGCTCATATAAAGTCCCTTCCTTTATTAATTCCTCGAGAGCATCTTTAATCCATTTTTCATCTAAATCCTCTTCTACATCAAGAATTTGAATTATAGCTTTCTTCTCCATTGATTTCCAATTATTTTCTTCAAATATTTCTTTTAATCTATTTAATAATTTATCAAGTTTATTAATTGAACTCCTAGATTGACCGACTAAAATTCTATCCATATCTATTTTTCCAGTTGTCTCATCATAACCCGTATCTTTTAAATATCTTTTAAACAGTTTTATAACTTCATCTACATCTTCCTTAAGTACCTTACTCCTTAATGCCATTTTAGCATAAGCTTCGCTTAATCTGACAAGTGCATCTAAATTTCTTGCTAAGATTGATACAATAGCATCTTCACTTTCATATTGGCCTCTTAAATCTAAATAAAACTCTTTTAT